>JBEVLS010000263.1:0-7392 GCA_040509015.1 Microbacterium sp. | reverse complement strand
CAGGGTGCCGGCGTTCGCGCTCTGCTCCTCGGTGGGGACGACCGTCTCGCCGGGCACCTCGGGAAGAGCGGCGGCGAGGTCGGCGTCGATCGTGCCGGCCTCGGTCATGGCCTCCATGCGCGCGGGACGGGCGCCGCCCTTGAGCCACAGGTTCTGCACCTCGTCGCTGTAGAGGAATTCCTGCCAGAGGCGGGCGGCCGCGGGGTGCGGGGCATCCTTGTTGATCGCCTGGTTGTAGTAGCCGGCGTAACCGGTGCCGTCGAGCACGACGACCTTCCAGTTCTTGTTGTCTGCCGCGTGCGCGGCGTTGAGGTAGTCCCAGTCGAAGACGACCGGCGTCTCGCCCGAGGTCACGGTGCCGGTGGTGACGTCGACCTTCAGCAGGTTGCCCGCCTTCTGCAGCTCCGAGAAGAAGTCGATGCCGGGCTGGAAGTCGTCGAGCGTGCCGTCGTTCTGGACGGTCGCCAGGCCGACGGCGGCGAACGCCGCACCCGCCTGCGTCGGGTCGCCGTTGATCGCGACGGCGCCCTTGTAGTCGGCGCCGAGGAGGTCGGAGATCTCGGCGGGCTCGTCGAACTTCGACGAGTCGTAGCCGACCGACATGTATCCGCCGTAGTCGCCGACGAACAGTCCGGTGGACTCCTTGAGGGCGTCGGGGATGTCGTCCCAGGTCTCCACCTTGTAGGGCGCGAACTGGTCGGTGCTCTGCAGCGCGACGGTGAGTCCGAGGTCGAAGACGTCGGGCGCCGTGTCGAGCCCGGAGTTGGTCTCAGCGGCCTGGATCTCCTCCGCGCTCGAGATGTCGGGCGACTGCTCGTTGACGGTGATCTCGGGGTAGCGCTCGGTGAACAGATCGATGATCTCGCCGTAGTTGGCCCAGTCGCGGGGGAGGGCGATGACGTTGAGCTGGCCTTCGGCCTTCGCGGCCGCCTCGAGGTCTTCGAGGGTTCCGAAGTCGGCGAGGCTGGTGGCGGTCGACGCGTCGACGCCGGATCCCTCGCCGCCGTCCGCGGCGGGGGTTCCGCCGGTCGCGCAGCCGGCGAGGGCGAGGGCGCCGATCGTGACGAGGGCGACGCCGAGACCTGCTCGGCGCGTGGTGATGGTGGACATGCTGTTCCTCTCGGGTGAATCCGGGCACGCCGAAACGGGCTCGGAGTGCGGGGACGAGAGGAACCTACGGATGCCGGGTGACCGGCGGCGGCGTCCCGGGTGAACGCGCGGTGAGCGGCGGGTGGACGGTGTCAGCCTGCGAGGCGCGACCGCAGCGCGGCGAGCTCGTCTTCGGTGAGGCCACCGGAGCGCAGGTACGCGGCCGAGCCGCCCTGCGCGTCGACCCACGCGAGCGCCTGCTCGATCGCCGCCGGGGGAGTGCCGCCCATGATCTCGGCGAGGGCGGGGGTGATGACGACGCCGAACCGCTCGACCTGCCGCTTCATCGCGTCGAGCCACGCGCCGCTGAGGTGCTGCTGGCTCGCGGCGTAGTCGTCCACGATCGCGTCGCGCCGCACGCCCACGGCGTCGAGGAGGAGCGCCGTGCAGACCCCGGTGCGGTCCTTGCCGGCCGTGCAGTGGATGAGGACCCCGGGTGCCTCGGGATCCGGGGACGCGATGAACCGGGCGACGTCGGCGAACGCAGCGGCGCCGTGCTCGAGCATCGACACGTACATGTCACCCAGGCTCGGCAGATTCGTCATCGCCTGTTCGGCCGCGCGGCCCATCGCCGTGTGGTCGCCCAGGGCGGTCGCCTCGAGCGCCTCTTTGACGATGTGCGACATCGCCCCTTCGAGGAGCGGCTCGTGCACTTCGCGGATGCGACGCGAATCCGGCAGGCGATCGCGCGCCAGATCGCGCTCGGTCTGCGTGCGGAAGTCCACGATCACGCCGATGTCGGATGCCGCGAGCTCGGCCTCGCCGGCCGGAGTGAGCGCGTGCAGCGCATCGGAGCGGTACAGGACGCCGTAGGCCGTGGGTTCGCCCGCCGTCGGCAGGCCGCCGAGATCGCGGAAGTTGAACGTGCCTTCGAGTTCGGTCATCACGGTCACGCACTCAGGCTAGCGGCGAGGTGTCAGGGACGGGACGCGCCGGCTCCGTCCGCGACCACGATCGGGATGGACTGGGTGAACGCCGCCGCCCGCTCCTCCGCCTCGACGCTGCCGGTGAACAGCCCGCTCGACGACTCCGGCGCGCTGGGCTCGTGGGGGCGGTCTTCGGGGCCTTCCGGCTCGGCGAGGAGGACGCGCTGCACGGGCACCGCGGCCGGCATCGCGTGCTGGATCCACAGGACCATCGCCTCGCGCACGTTGCATCGCAGGTCGAAGAGCGTCGGGGCGTCGCGGGCGGTGACGAGGATCCGGACACGGACGAGCCCGCCCACGGCGTCGGTCACCTGCAGCACCGATGCCCGCCGATCCCAGAGGTCCTCGTGCGCGAGGACCTCGTCGAGGTGCTCGCGCATCCGCGCGGGCGACACGCGCCAGTCCACGTCGAGCTCGATCGAGCCCAGCAGCTCGCTGCCCTGGCGGGTCCAGTTCTGGAACGGCTTGGTCGTGAAGTAGGTGCAGGGAAGGACGAGACGTCGGTCGTCCCAGAGATCGACGACGACGTAGGTGAGGGTGATCTCGCCGATGCGGCCCCACTCGTCCTCGACCACGACCACATCGTCGACGCGGAGCGCGTCGCTGAAGGCCAGCTGCAGGCCCGCGAAGATGTTCGCGAGCACGGACTGCGCCGCGAGGCCGGCGACGATGGACGCGATCCCGGCCGAGGCGAGGAGGCTCGCGCCGACCGTGCGGACGGCGGGGAACGTCAGCAGGATCGCCCCGAGCGCGAGGATCACGACGACCACCACGGCGAGGCGACGGACGATGAGCGTCTGGGTGCGGATGCGGCGCGCGACCCGGTTGTCGGGCACGTCGATGCGATGCCGACCGAGGGTGATGTCGGTGGCGAACAGCACGAGCCCGGCCACGAGCCAGGCGGCCGCAGCGATCGTGAGGATCGTCAGCGTCTGGTCGACCACCGGCATCCACCGCCCCTCAGCGGCGTCGGGGAACGCGACCGCCGTCGCGATCCACAGCCCGATCAGCAGCACGAGGACGCGGAAGGGGCGCCTCAGGCGCCTGATCAGTCCCGACGGCCAGGACTGCCGGCGGGCCAGAAGGCGCGTGGCGAGGGTGACGAGGGCGGCGAAGACGACGGCGGCCACGAGGCAGACGACGACCGTGATCGCGAAGGAGATCCAGGGATCGAGCATCTCTCCACGCTACGGACCGTGCCGGATGCGGGCCGGACCTCGACATCCGTCCGCTCCGCGGCGACAATGCGCGCCCGAGGGCTACGGTGCGAGGCGGGTCGGGCCGCGGAAGAGGTAGGTGACCTCGCGGATCGACGACTCGCCCAGCAGCAGCATCAGCACGCGCGCGAGGCCCATGCCGAAGCCGCCGTGCGGCGGAGCGCCGAACCGGAAGAAGTCGAGGTAGAAGTCGAGGTGCTCGGGGTCGAGGCCCTTCTCCTTCGCCTGCTCGATCAGCACGTCGACACGGTGCTCGCGCTGCGCGCCGGTCGTGATCTCGACACCGCGGAACAGCAGGTCGTAGCTCTTCGTGAGCCCGGTCTCCTCATCGCGCATGTGGTAGAAAGCGCGGATCTCGGGGTGGTAGTCGGTGATGAAGACGAACTGGTGACCGTAGGTCTCCTCGACGTACGCCGCGATCTGACGCTCGCCCTCGGGGTCGAGGTCGCCGTCGGTGCGGGGCACCTCGTAGCCGCGCGACTTCACGATCTCGAGGGCCTCGGCCAGCGGGATGCGCGGGAACGGGATCGCGGGGACCTGGACCTCGACGCCGAACAGCTCCTCGATCTCGGCGCCGTGCTTGTCCTTGACGGCCTGGAACGCGGACTGGAGCAGTTCCTCCTGCATGCGGGCGACGTCTTCGTGCGAGTCGATCCAGCTGATCTCGGCGTCGATCGACGTGAACTCGGTCGCGTGCCGCGACGTGAACGACGGGTCGGCGCGGAACGCGGGAGCGATCTCGAAGATCTTGCCGAAGCCGGCGACCTGGGCCATCTGCTTGAAGAACTGCGGCGACTGCGCGAGGTAGGCCGTCTTGTCCTCGAAGTACGGAACCTCGAAGAGCTCGGCGTTGGACTCCGAGGGGCTCGCCATGAGCTTCGGCGAGTGCACCTCGATGTAGTCGCGCTCGATCCAGTACGTGCGGAGGGCGTGCTCGAACGTGGTCTGCACACGGAAGATGAGGTTGTTGCGACGCTGACGCAGGTCGAGGAAGCGCCAGTCCATGCGCTTGTCGGCGCTCGAGTCGGCCGCGATCGGGGTCTCGGGGTTGGCGGCGGCGGCGATGTCGATCGAGCCGACCTTGATCTCGACGCCGCCGAGCTTGACCCGCTCGTCGTGCTTGAGGGTGCCGTGCACCGTCAGGAACGTGCCGGTGGCCAGACCCGAGATCGCCTCGGTGAGGGCGAGGGCTGCGGCATCCTGTTCCGTGCCGTCCTCGGACGGACGCGTCGCCGGGTTGACGAGCTGCACCGAGCCCGTCTCGTCGCGCAGGATGACGAACTGCACCTTCTTCTGATCGCGGACGGTCTCGACCCACCCGGACACCGAGACGGGCCCGTCTTCGCGGGCGTGGAGCTGGGAGACGAGGGTGCGTTCAGTCACGAGGGTTCAGTCTACGCGGGGCCGGATGCCGCCTCCTCGCCCCACGGGAGCGGGATGACCTCCGGGACGGGATCGGTCGCCAGCCGCGCGTGCGACTCGACGTCGAAGCGCTCGTCGCCGTAGCGGAGCTTCGCCCGCTCGACTCCCTCGGCGATGAAGCCGGCCCGCGTCGCGACGACGCATGACGCGGGGTTGTTGACGCGGTGGCCGAGCTCGACGCGGAACAGCCCCTGCGCGAACGCCCAGTCGGCGGCCGAGGCGAGTGCGCGGGTGGCGAGGCCCCGGCCGCGTGCCGAGGACGCGACCCAGTAATACGCCCATGCGGTGCCGTGCCGGTGCTCGATGCCCGACAGTCCGACGCTCCCCACGGCCCTGCCGTCGGCGACGATCGCCCAGTCGCGCCGGCGTTCGGTGGCGGCGAGGTCGTCGGCGATGAACGCCGCTGCGCGCTCGACGTCGGCGAGGTCGGCTCCCCCGAGCTGGGTCGAGAGGTCCGGGGTGGAGGTGAACGCGTCGACGAGGGCCGCGGCATCCGTCTCGCGCCACGGGCGCAGAAGCACGGACGTCATGCCGACCAGCCTACGGAGCGCGTGCGGCGCATCCAGGAATCATTCACCTGCCGCCTTTAGCCTCGGAAGCGTCGCGTCCGCGGCATCCGATCACCGCCTACGACTCGCTCAGGAGCCGCACCGATGACCGCACACGCTTCCGACGGATCCTGGTTGAGCGCTCTCGCCGACTGGACCGTCTCGCTCATGGACGTGATCGGCCCCGTGGGCGCCGGCATCGCGATCGCGCTGGAGAACCTCTTCCCGCCGCTGCCCAGCGAGATCATCCTGCCGATGGCGGGGCTCGCGGCCAACCGCGGCAGCTTCACGCTGTTCGAGGCGCTCTTCTGGACCACCGCCGGCTCGATCGTCGGGGCGTTCCTGCTCTACGGCATCGGGGCGTGGCTGGGTCTCGCGCGGTTGCGCGCGATCGCGACGAGAGTGCCGCTCCTCCACCCCGAAGACATCGATCGCACCGTCACGTGGTTCAACAAGCACGGCGGCAAGGCGGTCTTCTTCGGACGCATGCTGCCCATCTTCCGCAGTCTCATCTCGATCCCTGCGGGCATCGTGAGGATGCCGCTCTGGCGGTTCGGGCTGCTCACCACGGCGGGAAGCCTGATCTGGAACTCGATCTTCGTCGGGGCCGGGTTCTTCCTCGGCGAAGCATGGCCGCTCGTCGAGCGCTACGCCGACATCCTGCAGTACGTCGTGATCGCGGTCGTCGCGCTGGGGGTCGCCTGGTTCCTCTACGTGCGCATCCGCGCGCTCCTGGCGACGCGCGGCCAGGGGCGGGTGCCGGAGCCGGAGCTCGACTGACGCTCAGCCGGCCCACAGAACCCGCCGACGTAGACTGGGCGGGTGCCCGCCGATCGCCTTCATCTCGTGCGCCACGGAGAGGTCCACAACCCCCGCCGTGTGCTCTACGGACGGCTTCCCGGCTACGGTCTGAGCGTCGACGGACGCCGGATGGCCCGCCAGGCGGCGGAGTACATCCACCGGCTCGAGCGGCCACTCGCCTCGCTCGTGTGCTCGCCGCTGCAGCGCACGCAGGAGTCCTCCGAGCCCTTCACCGAGATCTTCGGCATCGAGCCCGTCATCGACGAGCGGGTCATCGAGCCCACGAACGTCTTCGAGGGCCGACGGATGGCGCGGGCGCTCGTCAATCCGTGGAACTGGCGGCACCTGCGAAAGCCCGCCCTCCCGAGCTGGGGCGAGCCCTATCTCGATGTCGTGGGTCGCATGAACGCCGCGATGACGAATGCGTGGGATGCCGCGGACTCGGGCGACGTCGTCATCGTGTCGCACCAGCTGCCCATCTGGATCACGCATCTCGCCGTCGCCGGAGAGCATCTGCGCCACGACCCGCGTTCCCGGCGCTGCGCGCTGTCGAGCATCACGTCGTTCGAGATGGTCGACGGAAAATGGGCCGAGGTCGCGTACGTCGAGCCCGCGACGACCGCCGGCGCCGTGGACGTGGGGGCGGTATGACGCGTCGACAGGCTCAGCGACCGGGCGGGAGGAACCGCGCGGTGCGCGCGGCATCCGCTCTGCTGGCCCTCGGTCTCGCCGTCGGCCTCGCCGCGTGCTCGAACGACCCGCTCGCCGACGAGTACCGCGAAGGTGACAACAAGGGCTACATCGCCGGTGAGTTCGCCGTCGTCGAGATCCCCGAGGCCGAGCGCACCGAGCCCGTCGATTTCGAGGGAGTGCTCGACACCGGCGGCACCACGACGTCGGACGAGTACCGCGGCGACGTGCTCGTGGTGAACTTCTGGTACGCCGCGTGCGCGCCGTGCCGGGTCGAAGCCCCGATCCTCGAAGAGGTGCACGAGGAGTACTCGGCCGACGGTGTGAACTTCCTCGGGGTCAACCTGTACGACGGTGCCGACGCCGCCCAGGCGTTCGCCGAGACCTACGGCGTGACGTATCCGAGCGTGCTGACGACCGAGGACGGCTCGATCAAGCTCGCGTTCGCCGGGCAGACGCCCCTCAGCGCCGTGCCGGTGACGCTCGTGCTCGACCGCGAGGGCCGGGTCGCGGCGCGCATCATCGGGCAGGTCGACGAGGCCTCGATCCTCTCGACGCTCGTGCGGGACGCCGTGGCCGAATCGTGAGCCTCACCGACCTCGTCGCCGACGGCTCGCTGTTCGTCGCGATCCCGATCGC
>JBEVLS010000262.1:0-6990 GCA_040509015.1 Microbacterium sp. | reverse complement strand
ACGTCGCCCTGGTCTTCGCCACAGGAGCGCTGCGCAACCTCAACCACATGTACGGCGGAACCGACGTCGTGAACTGGGCGGGGTTCCTGATCTTCACCGGGTCGATCGTGCTCGTGGTCGCCGCGTGGATCGCGGCGCGGCCGCTGGTCCTGGCGCCGATCGCGTCGCTGTCGGGCAAGGTCAGCGGACGCTGACCCCGCCCGCGGATGCCGCGCCCGCGGCGAACCCCTCGGCGTAGGCCTCGTCCGCCCCGAGCCGGAACATGTCGCGCTCCAGCGGCCGCACGATCGAGCGTGCGCCCGGCAGGTCGAGCGCGCCGACGAGGTCCGCGCGGCCGCGGACGACCGCCACGGGACGCTTCGACGCCTTGCCCTTGACCAGCTCGGCGGCCGAGGCGATCTCGTCGGCGACGCAGGGGAGCGTGACGACGAGGGGGCGACCCTCGGCATCCGTCTGCCCTCGAAGGTCTTCGAAGACGTGCACACCCGCTGCGCCGATCGCCGAGTCGGTCTGACCGTCGCGCCACGCGCGGCCGAGCGTGTCGGTCACGATGACGCCGACCTCGACGCCGAGCAGCGCGCGCAGGCCCGTCGCGAGCCCGCGTGCCGAGGCATCGGGGTCGATCGGCAGCAGCAGGATCGTGCCCTCGGGAGTGTTCGAGGCGTCGACGCCCGCCGCGGCCGAGACCATGCCGAGTCGATTCTCGACGATCCGCGTGCGACCGCCGTTCGCGGTCTCGCGCGTCGCCACGACGCGCACCGTCTCGGCGGTGATGGCGTCCTCGCGGTCTTCGGCCGCGACGATGCGGCCCTCGGCCTTGGACACGATCTTCGAGGTCACCACGACGATGTCGCCGTCCTCGAGCGAGTCCGCGACGGCGGCTGCGATCACCTCGACGAGGTCGACTCCGGGCGTGATCTCGGGGATGCCCTCGAGGGCCCAGACCTGCAGCACCGTGGGGCTCAGCGGACGAAGCGGACTTCGGTCAGCGTCTCGCCGAGGAAGGGCTCGGTGTGCGTCGCGCCGTCGAGCGTGAAGCCGTTGCGCGTGTAGAAGCGGTGCGCGCGCGGGTTGTCGTCGGCGACCCAGAGGTAGAGCGAGTCGTCGGCGCCGACGACCGAGTCGAACAGCCGCTGGCCGATGCCGGTGCCGGGGAAGGCGTCGAGCAGGTAGATGAAGTAAAGCTCGCGGAACGCCGGGGCGTCCTTGTCGCGGGCCGGACCCGATCCGGCGAACCCGACGATCTCGCCGTTCACGAGCGCGGCGAACATCTTGAAGTCGGGGCCCTGTGCTGCCCAGTGGGTCCACAGCTCCGCGAGGCGGCGGGGCGAGACGGCCTCGAGGGCCGCCTTGCTGATGAGGTGGTCGTAGGTCTCGTGCCAGCACGTGGCGTGCACGCGGCCGAGGGCTTCGGCGTCGACGTCGCGAACCGGGCGGACGACGGTGTCTGTCTGGAGTTCGGCTTCCATGGCCAGACTCTACGCTCGCCGCTGAGTGACGCGAAATCGGCCGCGCGACTGGTGAGAAGGCTCCGGATGCCGCTCCCCGGCGTTGTAGGAAATCACAGCCGAATGCGCGGATCGATGGCGCGTCGCTACGATCGCTCCTCGTGAACGTTATCTGGCGCACGCTCCTCACGATCTGGCGTGCACGGCGTCTTCTGCGCCGCGACGGAGCCCTCGATCCCACCGCCGTCGGCCGCGTGCGCGTGCGCACCCTCCCGACCGACATCGACCTGCTCGGCCACATGAACAACGGCCGCTACGGCTCGCTCTTCGACCTCGGCCGCTTCGATCTGCTGATCCGCACCGGTCTGTGGGACCTGCTGGCCGAGCAGCGCTGGTACGCCGTGGTGGCGAGCGAGACGATCACGTTCCGCAAGTCGCTCGAGCTGTGGCAGGTCTTCACCGTCGAGTCGCGCCTGCTCGGGCACGACGACAAGTCGACGTATCTGATGCACCGGGCGGTGGTCGACGGAGAGGTGTACGCCGAGATGATCGTGCGCGCACGGTTCCTGCGCCGCAGCGGCGGTGTCGTCCCCCTCGACGAGCTGTTCGAGGCGCTCCACAAGCCCGACAACCTGCCCGAGCTCGCACCGTGGGTCGCCGAGTGGGCGGCGGCATCCGCTCTTCCGTCGACGAAGATGCCCGCGCCCAGCGTCTGGGGCTGAGCCGACCCGCTAGCGTAAGGGCGTGATCGAGGTCCTGCGCACCACGGGCCGTGCCCTGCGGATGCACTGGCCGGTGCTGCTCGCGTGGCAGGTCGCGGGCACGTTGGGCTGGTACGTCTCGATCGAGCTCGCGGGGTACGTCGGGGCGGTCAGCGCGATCGCAGGCTCTCTGCTGCTGCCGATCGGCATCCTCTGCAGACTCATCCCGTTCGTCGCGATGCTGCTCGTGGTGCGCGACGAGATGCGCGCGCTCCAGTCGCTCGCGCCGGTGCCCGCCCAAGGCGCGGCGCGTCGCACGGCGTTCCTCGACGCTCTCCTGGCGGGGATCCTCCCCTTCTTCGCCTTCTACGCCGCCTGGGGATACCTCGAGGAGGACACGTCCGCGTACTTCCGTCGCGTCCTCGAGACGAACTTCGGCTTCGCGGCGCAGGAGATCACCGGCGCCGCGGCCGTCGGGGACGGTCAGGCCGGGTCGCTGGGATTCGGTCCGCTGTCGATCGCCCTGGTGGTCGTCGCGTTCACCGCACGATGGCTCCTCGGTCGCTACCGCTCGCGCCTTCCCAAGATCGCCGGGCTCTTGGCGGCATACCTCGAAGCCCTGTGGGTCTTCCTGACGCTCTTCTTGATCAGGGACGCCCTGGATCTGCTCGGAGGATGGGTCGCCGACCGGCAGGCGATGGTGTGGCTCGCGGATGTGCGCGAAGCGATCGCGCAGGGCTTCGCCCCGCTCGCGTTCGTCTGGGAGGGGGTCGAGTGGCTGCTCGGCGAGGCGGGCGGGCTCATCCTGCTCCCGGTGGCATGGCTCGCGATCGCCGGGGTCGTCTACGGTCAGGCGGTCGCCCCCGAGCGGCTGAAGATCAGGGTGGCGATGCTGGACGGCGTGCGCGAGCGCTATCGCAGCGTTCCCGCGCGGGTGCGGGCGCGGCTCTCGGACCTGTGGGCGAGCATCACCGGTCGCTTCCGCCCGATCGGCGCGGCGCTCGTCCTCATGTGGCGCGCGGGTCCGGTGCTCATCGGCGGCTACGTGCTGCTGTACACCGTGCTGATCGCGGTCGAGCGGCTGCTCTTCCTCGCGGCAACGCGCCTCGTCGGCCCGCACGACCTCGCGTTCTGGTTCACGAACATGGAGCTCGTGACGGTGGCGGTGCCCTTCCTCGTCGAGCCCCTGCGCGTCGCGCTCGTCGCCGGCGCGTACGACGCCGTCATCGGCACGCTCATCGTCCGACGAGAGCGCGCGGCGGCGGATGCCGCGATCACCGCACAGGCGTCGGTCGAAACGCCGGAGACCGCTGCGGCGCCCCCTACGGCTGGACCCGCAGGCGAGCCAGCACCGGCCAGCCTGCGGCGGCATCGACGTCGACCGTGAAGGGACCCTCGGCATCGTCGGGGACGACGTACTCGAGGAGCATCGAGTAGGGGGTCGAACGGTCGCTCGCGCACGACGTCAGGTCCTCGTCGAATCCACGTCCGAGTTCGTATGAGCGCTCGTCCCACTCGCGCTGCCGACCCTCGGTCTCGCGCAGCTGCGGCGTCAGGCAGGCGATCGGAGCGGACGGGTCGGGATCGATGTCGACCGTCACTCGGACGACGCGCGTGCCGCTCGGAGCGGCATCGTCGTCGACGAACTCCGCCGTAGCGGGACCGACGGTCGCGCCGGCGTAGTCGAGCGACTCGCCCGTCGCCACGACGGAGTCCTGCCACGAGCCTCCGGTGTCGTTCCGTTCGTGCAGTGCGATCGCCGCGATGGTGACGGGAATGAGGACTCCCGCCGTGACGAGGGCGGCGGCGTTGCGCCGCCACCACCCCGTCACCGTCCGCTCCACTCGGTCGGACGAAGCTCGGCCGTGTCTTCGACCGGGATGCCGTCGAGATCGACGGCCACCTCGATCACGGAGTCCAGGCGCTCGTCGGTGTCGACGCCGAAGCGCAGGACACCGTCTCCCGAGACGAGATCTGCGGGCAGCTCGAAGGCGAGCGACCCGCTCTGGGGGACGCCGGCGAAGAGGCTCGTGCGCAGAAGCGACGACGGGCGCTCGCTGGCACCGTAGGTGATGCCGTCGATCTCGAAGGTCGCCCGAGACAGCAGGACGCCGAACTCCTTCTCGACGGAAGAGACCTCGAGGTCGGCGACGAGCCAGTTGCCCTCTGCGCTCCAGCCGTCGGCCTCCACGCTCGCCGCCCGCGCGACGTCCTCCACCAGGACGGCGATGTTCCGACCTTCCCCGCGCTCGCCGACTCCGACCGCGACGACGAACGGCGCCTCGCGCGATTCCTCGGGAGGGGTCGCCGCGGCGACGAACCACGCGGCGACCACGAGGCCCACGCCGATCGTCCACTGCGCCCACCGCTTCACTCGCCGGCCCCCGCTCCGGCATCGGTGAGCGGCACGGCGACCGTGGCGGTGGCGACAGGGTCGGTCCACCACCGGCCGCTGGCGACGTAGCCCGCGGTGTAGAGGGTCATCGAGTTGACGGCCACCTCGATCTCGTCACCTTCGGCGAACCGGTCGGCGTCGACCGCCCAGGTGAGCACGACGGTCGTCGGGACGCCCGGCTGCAGGCGCGGGTTGATCGTCGCGTCGTCGTAGTGGGCCGCCGATGCGGCGACGTCGAGCCCCTCGACGCGCACGGTGTCGGCCAGAGAATCCTCCGACCCGGCGGCGAGCGGCTCCGTCCAGTCGTTGACGACCTCGAGCTGGAGTGCGAGCACGCGCTCGCCGTCTTCGACGTACACCCCGGCTTCGGGGAACTCGTCCAGCAGCACCGCACGCTCGACGGTCACGGTGAAGGGAGCGGCGACGATCGCCTGATCCGTCTCGGCGACCGGCACCTCGGGCTCGGCGGCGGTCGCGAGTCCGCCGAACGCCGCGGTCACCGCGAGGAAGAGCCCTGTTCCGATCGCGGCGAACCAGCGCGTCGGCACGCGGTCGCTCGCCGCGCGCACCCACGCGAACCGCCGCCGCGGGACGGCGACGGCGTCGGGTGCGGGCTCGCTCACGTGCCCAGCCTAGAAGCCGGGGGCCGCGCGCTCGATCTCGTGACGAACGCGTCGCGCAACGCGCCGGCGACCGCGCGGATGTGGGGTCGTGCTCGTGATGCCTCACGCACCGAGGTGAAGACCTCGCGCGCGGGCGATCCCGGGAGGTCGACGAGACGCACGCCCGGCCCGGACTCGGGCCAGAGCAGGTCGGGGAGCACCGCGACGGCGTGCCCGCCCGCGACGAGGGCGGCGTGTGCGGAGAGGTCGGTGAGCTCGAAGCGCACGTCGGGCTCGAAGCCCGCGCTGCGGCACTGCTGCACCGCCCACTGCCGCGCGGCCGTGCCCCGCGGCTCCAGCACCCACGCCCGATCGCGGAGGTCGGCCAGCTGCGTGGCGGGGTCGTCGGGAGGGACGGCGACACGGACCGGGTCGCTGCCGAGCACCTCGCGCTCGAGTCCGCGCCGCAGCTCACGGGTGTGCCCCGGGTACTGCTCGGCCACGACGATGTCGAAGCCCCGCGCCTCGAGTTCGAACAGGGCCTCCTCGGGCGCGACCTGCGCGACGTCGACCCGCAACGACGGCGACCGGGCAGCGAGCGTCGCCAGCATCGCGGGCACGAGCGCGAGCGCGGCCGTCTGCATGACGGCGACGCGCACCCGCGCGATGCCGGGGTCGAGGGACTCCAGCTCACCGCGGACCTGCTCCTCGAGGTCGAGGGCGCGTGCGGCGTGGGCAGCCAGCGCGGCACCCTGCGCCGTCAGTCGCACCCGGCGTCCGTCCGGCACGAGGATCGGGACACCCGCCTCCTTCTCGAGGAGCGCGAGCTGCTGCGAGATCGTCGACGGGCTGTACGCGAGGGCTTCGGCCACGGCGGCGAGCGTGCCTCGGAGGGCGAGCTCGTGCAGCATCCGCAGGCGTCGCAACTCGAACACGTCACTCCAATCATCGGCTATGTCGAAGAGTAGTCGTTCCGAACAATCGCTTTTCTCGAACGATGTCTCAGGTCAGAGTGGACGCGATCCGGCTCACCGCGTCGGCCGCCGGGCAACCGAGCAGGGGAAGAGCAGGATGGACAGCGTGACGACCGATATCGCCCAGGAGGCCATCGAACTCGCCCGTCGCTGGGTGCACGAGGCCGCGCAGGTCGAGGTGGATCCTGCCGCCGAACGACTCGCCGGGGTGCTGAAGGACCCGAACGGGCTGCCGTTCACGATCGGCTTCGTCGACGGCGTCATGCGGCCCGAGAGCCTGGCCGCCGCGGCATCCAATCTCCAGCGTGTGGCTCCTCTGGTCCCCGATTTCCTGCCGTGGTACCTGCGCTCGGCCGTCCACGTGGGCGGATCGATGGCGAAGGCGCTCCCGACTCCGGTCGTGCCCATCGCGCGGCGCGTCCTGCGCGAGATGGTCGGTCACCTCGTGGTCGACGCGCGACCCGAGAAGCTCGGCCCCGCGATCGCGGCGCTCCGCGAGTCGGGTGCGCGACTGAATCTCAACCTGCTGGGCGAGGCGGTGCTCGGCGAGGGCGAGGCGCTGCGCCGCCTCGACGGCATCCACGAGCTGATCCGCCGGCCGGACGTGGACTACGTGTCGGTCAAGGTGTCGGCGATCGCGAGCCACATCTCGATGTGGGCCTTCGACGAGGTCGTCGACAAGGTGGTCGACCGGCTGATGCCGCTGTACCTGACGGCGGCCTCGGGCGATCCGGCGAGCGGTGGGCCCACGTTCATCAACCTCGACATGGAGGAGTACCGGGATCTCGACCTCACGATCGCGGTCTTCACCCGGATCCTCGAGGACCCGCGCCTGCACGACCTCGAGGCGGGGATCGTGCTGCAGGCGTA
>JBEVLS010000261.1:0-3224 GCA_040509015.1 Microbacterium sp. | reverse complement strand
CCACTTCGGTCTCGGCATCCGTCGCGTCGCGCTGCGCGCGGTCGTAGGCGGCCGCGTAGTCGGCGGCAGACCCCTCGGGCACGAGGTTCGGGTCCACTCCCGCGAGCACGTCTTCGGCCTCCGAACGGCGCAGCAGCGCGGCATCCAGCGCCTTCTGCTGTCGCTCCACGCCGGCACGGACGGCGGCGAGGGCCGACGAGGCGGCCTCGGCCGTGCCCCGCAGAGCCGTCAGGCGCATGTCGTGTTCCGAGACGAGTGCGCTCTGGGCGGCGATGTCCACGTCCAGGGCATCGAGTTCGGCGCGCGCGCGCATGACGTCGCGCGATGCCGATGCGGCGGCGTCCTGCGCATCGCCCAGGCCGGCGCCGATCTCGTCGATCTCGGTGCGGGCCTCGTCGATCATCGCCTGCGAGACGGTCGTCAGCTCGAGCCGATCGTCGTCCTCCGAGTCGCCGAGCAGCGACAGCCGCTGTCCGGCGAGCGTGTAGAGCGAACGGAGTCGCTCCTGGACGCGCTCGAGTCCGTGCAGCACCCGGCGAGCGTCGTCGACGGCCTCGGAGCGCTGATCGGTCTCGAGCTGCTCGACGCGGTGGCGCACGTGCTCGAGCTGATCCTGCAGGACGACGCGCTGCGCCTGCCGCTCCTGCTCGCTGCGCGCATGATCGGCCAGCTGCGCGCGGAGCGACGAGAGATCGTCGGCGAAGATGCGCGCCTTGGCGTCGCGCACGACAGCGGCGATCGTCGCCGCCTCGCGCGCGATCTCGGCCTGGCGTCCGAGGGGCTTGAGCTGCCGTCTGAGTTCGCCGGCGAGGTCGCTGAGGCGCGTGAGGTTGGCCTCCATCGCCTCGAGCTTGCGGAGCGTCTTCTCCTTGCGCCGGCGATGCTTGAGGATGCCCGCCGCCTCTTCGATGAAGCCGCGGCGGTCTTCGGGCGTCGCCTGCAGCACGCTGTCGAGGCGTCCCTGCCCGACGATGACGTGCATCTCGCGACCGAGCCCGGAGTCGCTCAGGAGCTCCTGCACGTCCAGGAGACGACAGGTCTCGCCGTTGATCGCGTACTCGCTCGCGCCGTTGCGGAACAGCGTCCGGCTGATCGTCACCTCGGAGTACTCGATCGGAAGGGCGCCGTCGGCGTTGTCGATCGTCAGCTGCACCTCGGCGCGTCCGAGAGGCCCGCGCGTGGCCGTGCCGGCGAAGATGACGTCCTCCATCTTGCCGCCGCGGAGGGTCTTGGCCCCCTGCTCCCCCATGACCCAGGCCAGCGCGTCGACGACGTTCGACTTGCCCGAGCCGTTGGGACCGACGATGCAGGTGACACCGGGCTCGAAGGCGAACGTCGTCGGCTGCGCGAACGACTTGAACCCCTTGAGCGTGACGCTCTTCACGTGCATGCGAGAGCCTCCGACGTGGACATCCCGTCCACGGTAGCCGAGTCGGAGCGCGAACCCGCGACGGCTGGCCGCGCGGCGCCGCGAAAGGCGCGACACGCCCGGGATCTTGACGTACCTGGGAAATGTGCGCTAGCGTCATCGATCGCGTCGAGAAGTCGAAAGGAGGTCGCCATGATGATGCACATTTCTGCAACCGGGAACACACCCGCTGACCGCGCTGACAGCGCTGTCGTCGGAGGAGTCACCCGCACTCTGGCGACCGGATTCTTCTCCGCCCTCCTGCCCACGCTCGGCTGAGCCGGCACCGGGAGGACTCTGCCCACGGGCAGGCTGATCCGGCATCCGCGCCGACGCGCTTCCGCGTCAACCGCCGCGGCCACGGCCGCCTCGCGCATCCTTCGCGCGACGGATCCCTCGATGGATCCGACCCTGAAGCCACCCTTTCTTCGATTCGAAAGACACCACCATGTCGAAGCTGCTCCTGGACGTCCGCACCCCGGACCTCCATCCGCCCACCGTCCACTCCCTGCCGGATGCCTCGGCACCGCTCACTCTCGTCGACCGCGCATCGCTGCGCCTCGGTCTGTGGCTGCTTCTGCGAAGCGCCCGCAGCGCCGAGCGCCATGCCGATCACGAGAACCAGGCGCGTCGTGTGGCACACGACCGGAACCGGGCCGCCCGCGAAGCCGCCGCCGTGCGGCTGCACCAGCTCGCGCCGCGGTCCTGAGGTGGTGCGACTCCTCCAGCGGGTCGCACCACCCCCTCACCCCCGACAGACTTCTCACGAAAGCATCATCATGAACTCCACGACCCTGGCGGGCCTCGAACTGCGCCGACTCGCGATCCCCGCGAGCGTCGATGCCTCCGACGCCCGCGACTTCGTCGACATGGTCGACGTGCGCAACCGCATCTACGAAGAGATCGACGGCCACGGCGACGAAGCCATCACCCCCGCTGAGCTCCTCCCCCATTACCAGCCGGATCCGCACCAGCTCCGCTACGTGTGGCTCGTCGTCCTCGACGGCGTGGTGGTCGGCCGCGCGGCCGTCGACATCCCTCAGGAAGCAGGCTCGCGCACCGCGTTCTGGCTCATCGACCTGCTGCGCGACGTGTGGGGTCGGGGCATCGGCAGCGCGGCGTACGCCCTCATCGAGCAGACCGCGCGCGAGCACGGTCGGACGATCCTGCAGTCCTGGGCGACCCATCCGTCCTCCGACGGCCCGCACATCACGGCGCCGACCGGATTCGGCTCCATCCCCGACGACCACGCCGCGCAGTTCTACCGTCGGCACGGCTACGGGCTCGAACAGGTCGAGCGCAACAGCGCCTTCGACCTCCGCGGCTCGTTCGACCACGTCGAGCGACTGCTCGCCGAGGCCACCGCGGCGGCGGACGGCTATCGCGTCGTCCAGTGGCAGGCGCCGGTCCCGGCCGAGTACGCCGAGGGCTACGCCTGGATGAAGTCGCGCATGTCGACGGACGCCCCGTCGGCCGACATGGAGTTCGACGAGGAGACATGGGATGCCGCGCGCATCGCGACGCACGACGCGCGCTACACGGATGCCGGTCGGCTGCTGTTCGTCACCGCGGCGCAGCACATCGCGACCGGCGAGCTGTGCGCGTTCAACGAGCTCGTGATCGGCAACGACAGGTCCGAGGCCTCGCACCAGGAGGACACCCTGGTGCTGAAGGAGCATCGCGGGCACAAGCTCGGCACCCTCGTGAAATGCGCCGGCCTGGTGGCATGGCGCGCACTCGTGCCGGACTCGCCGCGCGTGCTCACCTACAACGCAGAAGAGAACCGCCCGATGCTCGACATCAACGAGGCGATCGG
>JBEVLS010000260.1:0-3628 GCA_040509015.1 Microbacterium sp. | reverse complement strand
GCTCAGCGGCATCCCCCTTCTGCATGCCCGCCTAGGCTGGAAGCGTGATCTCCCGCCTGCCGCGGGCCACGGGCCCGGCGATCCTCGTGGTCTCGGCGCTCGTCGCCCTCGTCTGGGGCCTCGCGTACGGCGGTGGCGCCGTCCCGCTGGCGATCGCCGACCCGGGCCCGGTGGTCCGGTGGGGCCTTCCGATCGCGAAGCTCCTCGTGAACCTGTCGGCGGCCGGGGTGGTCGGCGTGCTGGTCACGGCGCTGTTCGCTCTGAAGGCGGGGGAGAAGCCGTTCGACACGGCGCTGGACACGGCATCCGTCTCGGCGGCCGTCTTCACGATCGCATCCGCCGCCACGGGCTTCTTCACGTTCGTCGACGCGTTCAACCCGTCGATCAACGCGGGCCCGGAGTTCGGTGCCCAGCTCGGCCGGTTCCTCGTCGCGACGGAGGTCGGGCGCACCTGGCTCATCACGACCGTGGCGGGGGCGATCCTCACGGTGCTGACCTTCGCGGTGCGCACGTGGACGCCCACCCTGTTCGTCGCGATCCTCGCCGTCGCCTCGCTCGTGCCCATGGGCACGCAGGGGCACTCGGGCGAAGAGGCGTTCCACCACGAGGCGATGACGGCGCTCATCATCCACATCATCGGAGCCGCCGTCTGGCTCGGCGGTCTTCTGCTGATGGTCCTCATCCGTCCTCAGCTCGACCGCGACACCTCCACGACCGTGCTCGAGAGGTACTCCAGCATCGCGCTCGTGGCGTTCCTCGTCGTCGCGATCAGCGGAACGGTGCGCGCAGCGATCGGCCTGCGGTCGTTCGAGGCGCTCTTCTCGCCGTACGGACTCATCCTCGTCGTCAAGATCGTCGCCCTCGTCGCAATCGGCGCGCTCGGCGCGTGGTACCGCCGCCGGCTCATCGGCCGACTGCGCGACGACGGCGCCTCCCGGCGATTCTGGGGCCTCGTCGCGTTCGAGCTCGCCCTCATGGGCATCGCGAGCGGCGCGGCCGCGGCGCTCGCGCGCACCCCTCCGCCGGTCGCTCCCGCGATCTCTCCCGTGCCCAGCCCCGCAGAGGTGCTCACGGGTGCGCCGCTTCCTCCCGAGCTGACGCTCGAGCGCTGGCTGACGTCGTGGAACGTCGACCTCGTGTGGGCGTTCGCCGCCGGCTTCGGCCTGTTCTTCTACCTGGTGGGCGTCTGGCGTCTGCATCGACGAGGGGATCACTGGCCGGTCTTCCGCACCGTGATGTGGACGGCGGGGCTTCTGCTCCTGGTGTGGGTGACCGCAGGACCGGTCAACGTGTACCAGGACTACCTGTTCAGCGTGCACATGGTCGGCCACATGCTCCTGAGCATGGCGATCCCCGCCCTCCTCGTCGTCGGCGCCCCCGTCACGCTCGCGGCGCGCGCGATCCACAAGCGTGAGGACGGCACGCGAGGCGGGCGCGAGTGGATCCTGTGGGCCGTGCACTCGCCGGTCGCGCGCATCCTGACGAACCCGTTCGTCGCGGCCGGGCTCTTCATCGGCTCTCTCTGGATCTTCTACTACACCGACCTCTTCCGCTGGTCGCTGTACGACCACCTCGGTCACGAGTGGATGGTCGCGCACTTCCTCATCACCGGATACCTCTTCGCCCTCACCCTGATCGGCATCGATCCCGTGCCGTGGCGCCTGCCGTACGCGGGGCGCCTCGTGCTGCTGATCGGCGTCATGGCGCTGCACGCGTTCTTCGGCATCGCGATCATGATGCAGTCGGGGCTGATGGTCGCCGAGTGGTTCGGGTCGATGGGCCGGACGTGGGGCGCGACACCTCTCGAAGACCAGTACGTCGGCGGCGGCGTCGCCTGGTCCGTCGGCGAGATCCCCACGCTCATCCTCGCGATCACGGTCGCCATCCAGTGGAGCCGGTCGGACGACCGCATGCAGAAGCGTCGGGACCGGCACGCCGACCGCACGGGCGATGCCGAGCTCACGGCCTACAACGAGCAGCTCGCCGCGCTGGCCGAACGAGACGCCCGCCAGAGCCGCTGACGGCCTCGGGATGCCGCGCACGGCGTCACTCCGCCTCGGCGCCTCCGACGACGATCGTCGCCCGGCCGTCGGGCTGCACGGTGATCTGAGCCGTGAGCAGGAAGGGCACGTCTTCGCTCACGGGCCGGACGGAGCCGTCGAACAGCGAACGGATCGCGACCTCGATGTGCGCCACCGCCTCGGTCGGAGGGATCACCCAGCCGGCGCCGTCGGGTTCGACCGTGATCGCGGGGCGCTGCGCGATCGACCACGTCGGCAGGCTCGCGATGCGCTCCTGCACGTAGAAGCCGAAGGGGCACGCGGTCGGCTGCAGGACCTCCTGCGTCGCGCACCCGTCGAGGAACTCGTCGACGCGCTCCTGCACGACGGCGACGAACTCGTCGGTCGGCTGCGCCTGGACGTCGACGGCGACGGCGGAGAACGGGCTGTCGGACAGCACGGCGACGCCCGGAGTCGACGAGATCGCCGTCTCGACCGACACCGAGTAGATGCCGGGCGAGAAGACCAGGAGCGCGAGCGGAGCGAGGGGCTCGGCATCCACCCCGTCGGGTGAGACCTGCCTCTTGTCGATCTCGAAGCCGTTGACCTGGAACTCCATGGCGCCCTTGACGACGAGGTCGACGATCGCCAGCGGGCTCTCGGCGAAGCGCCAGGTCGGGATCACGCCGATCTGGCCGTCGCGCTCCACATCGAAGGTCGTGCGCCCCGAGACGTCACCGGCGCGATAATCCACCGTCACCCGCGTGATCGAGTCGGACGTCGCCTCCGAGACGACCTCGACGTCGGTCAGGGGCGCGAGGGCGTCGCGGCGCAGCAGCGCGTCGGACGCGGTGGGGGGAAGTCCCGCCGCCTCGAGCTCGGCGGAATCGACCGCCACGCCCGCGACGCCGAGCGCCTCGGCGGCTCGTCCTTCGGACAGCAGCGAGAGGTAGCGCTCGACGAACGCCGTCGGCGAGTAGAACTCCCGGTAGAGCGCGCCGACCCCGGCCCACACGCCGACGGCGAGGAGCGCGCCTGCGAGGCCGATGACCGTGAGTTCGAGCCCGAGGCGGGGGCGCCGCGGAGTCCGATCCGCGCGTGCCGGGGCCGCCGACGACGCGCGCCTGCGCGCTGCCGTCGTGTCCACCGCCCCTTGGTCCACGACTCCAGTCTAGGAAAAGCGGCCGCACGAGAGACCGAACGCGACATCCGGCGACCTGTGGACGACCATGATCGTGCACACTTCATCGTGTCGAGGGCGACGCGCGGCATCCGGAACTACCATGAATCGATGGATACGCCGCCCCTCTCCGCCGAGCAGGAGGCGCTTTTCCGACTCATCGAAGACACCAACGAGCACGTCTTCGTCACGGGTCGCGCGGGCACGGGCAAGTCGACGCTTCTGCAGCACCTCGCCTGGAACACCTCCAAGCAGATCGCCGTCTGCGCTCCGACGGGCGTCGCGGCACTCAACGTCGACGGTCAGACGATCCATTCGCTCTTCCGTCTGCCGGTCGGACTCATCGGCACGAGCGACGAGAAGCAGTCCGACGCCACCCGCAAGATCCTCAACACGATCGAGACGCTCGTGATCGACGAGATCTCGATGGTCAACGCCGATCTGATGG
>JBEVLS010000259.1:0-10313 GCA_040509015.1 Microbacterium sp. | reverse complement strand
GCGATCGTCTGGACGGATGCCGCGGACTGCCCGACGGCGTTGACGGCGACGGCCGCGTACGTGCGCTTCTCGCCGTTGGGTGCCGCGATCGCCGGACAGGTTCCGTCGGGCGAGCACCGCGCGACCTCCTGCCCCTGCGACGTGACGATGAACCCCGTGAGGGCGGGATAGGCGACACGGGCCTGACCGGGATCGACGCGAAGCGTCAGGGACCCGTCGGCGAACGCGGTCTGGACGAGGGCCGCGGGCGCTTTGGGGAAGCCGAGGAGGTCCAGCAGGATGCGGCCGTCGCGTTCCCCGTTCGTGCGGCGGCCCTGGGCGTCCTGGAGCGAGAACGTCGCCGTGCAGGTGGCGCCGGGGGCGTCCGAGGACCACGACGCCGAGACGGCCGTCGCCGAGACGCGTGAGAACGTCACGCCGACGCACGAGCCGGAGTCGCGGACGTCGACGAGCTCGAGCGGTGTCCGTGGGAGCGGGTTGACCTCGCCGGAACCGCCGATCACCGAGATCGTGCAGGACGATCCGCCCGCCTGGGTGCACTGCTGGGTGACCGAGCCGCCCTGCGGAAGCGTCGACGGCGCGGCGCCGACCCGGATGATGAGTCGCACCGGGGCGACGGCGGTGTGGCTCGTGACCGAGATCACGGCCGCTTCGTCGGTGCCGGGCACAGCCCGGTCCCGGCCCGTGACGGTGACGATCGATCCCTCCTGCGCGACCTCGAACGACGTCCCCGCGTAGTCGACGCCGTACACGATGGCGTCCCAGTCGTCGCGCAGCTGCCACGAGGTCATCGTGCGCAGATCGAACGTGGCCGTCTCACCGGGGCCCACCGTCATGGAGCCCGCCTTGAGCTCCGGCTGCGGGTCGAGGGCCTGGACGCGGATCGGGACGGACAGATAGGTCCAGTCGTCCTGTCCCTGGAGGCGCACGGGCACCCGGCAGGCATCCGTCCACGGCGCGCCCGGCCCTGCCGTGTAGCGGATCGTGGTGCCGGACTCGATCGCGCACGACGATTCGGCGCGGGCGCCGGAGACGACGACCTCGTCGCCGATCTCGAGCCGGCTGCCGCGCGGCTTGGCGACCAGGCGATCCATGTCGAACGTGACGGACTCGAGCTCGATCACCTCGGGGGTCTCGGCGCCCGCCCGCAGAGCGAGCGTCAGGTCTTCGTCGCCCGGGATCCGCAGGAAGCCGTAGGTCGTGACGTCGCCCGCCGCACCTTCACCCGTGACGGCGAAGGGGACGACCCGGGTCTTGGCGGTGAGCGATCCGCTGAGCTCCCAGTCGTCCGCCTCGATGCCGCTCGGCTCACCCCACAGCGAGAGCTCGAGATCGTCGACCTCGCCCCCGGACCATGCGACCTTGCCGGTGAGCACGTCGACGCCGTCCGGGAAGTCCTCGCGGGTCTCTGCGGTGAGCACGGTGTCGTCCACGATCGGATAGTCGGGGACGCTCTCGCGCACGACCTTCACGACGATGAGACCGCGGGCGGTGTTGCCCGACGACGACTCGAGGTCGTAGAGGAACGACATCGTCCCGGGCGACTCGCCCGCCTCGATCAGCACCGACCGGTCGTCGATCTCGCTCAGGTGCTCCTCGAGCCGCTGGTACTCGGGGTTGGCGTCACCGTCCGCGAAGGTCTCGGGCTGATCGGGGCGCACACCGGTGAGCGTCAGACGCCCCGCGACCGGGTCGACGTCGTTCGAGAGCGGACTGACGCGGATCGTGTTGCCCTCGCCGACCTGCACCTGCACGTAGTCCGTGTACGTGATGGGACTCGGATTCGACTGCGCGTCCAGCACGCCGATGCGCACGGTCGCTTCGCCGCTCTCGCCGAACTGGTCGACGACGCGGTAGGTGAAGGAGTCCTGGCCGCGGTCGCCGCCGACGCTCGTGTAGACGATCGAGCCGCCGTCGGCCGCGATCGACGCAGAGCCGCGCGTCGGCTGCGTGACGATGCGGTCGAGGGTCACGATGTCGCCGTCGGGATCCATGCCGTAGGGCTCGAACTCGATGGACGATGACTGTCCGCTCAGGACGCGCCCCTCGAGGGTCTCGGGCAGGGGCGCGCGGTTGGCGTCGTCGTCGAGGACGTTGACGCGCACCACGGCGTCGTCGGCGAGAGACGGTGCGCCGGTCGTGAAGACCGAGTAACGGATCTCGTACTCACCCGGCGTGTTCGGCGCGAGATACCGCAGCACATCACCGGACGCGAACGCCAGCGCATCCTCGCTGCTGGAGACCACGGTCGACGGATCCAGCGTCGGGCGTCCGCCGGACGGCGAGATGTCGTTGTCGAGCACCGGGATGTCGACCTGCGCTCCGGCGCGGACGACGACGGTGTCGTCGACCGCGATCGGGGCGAGCTCGAGAGCGGGCGGCAGGAGGTACACCGTCGCCTCGCCCTCGATCGTGGCGCCCGAGTCCTCGCTGCCGTCGCCGACCGTGTACCGCACGGTGCCGAGGCGTCCGGATTCGCCGGTCGCGGTGGATCCCGAGACGCGCAGGTAGTTCTGCCCGACCGCGTCGACCGACAGCGTCGCCCCCGGGTCGGCCGTCGGGACGACGTCGCTCAGCAGCAGCACGCGGCGGGTGGGATTGTGGACGGCGGCGAAGACGTCGACGGTCGCGTCCTCCTGGGGCCGCACGAAGGCGACGACGGGCGAGGTGGCCAGCTGCGGCGGAGCGTCCTCGGGGATCACCGTGATGCGCGCCGTGCCGCTGGCGTCGACGGTGCCGTCGGTGACGGTGAAGTCGACGCGGTACGTGCCGGGGTTGCGGGGAGAGAAGTCGAACTCGGTCGTCCCTCCGACGACCGTCGCGGAGGCGGGTCCGTCATCGAGCACGCGGACCGACTCGAGCGACAGCTGACCCGTCGTGCCCGTGATGTGCGGGGCGACGTCGATCGTGAGCCCCGCGCTCATGACGTCGACCACGGCGAACGACTGCACGGTGAGCCGCGGCTGCGGACTCACCCGCACGACGAGGGACTGCGTCGTCGTCGCGCCACGCGTGTCGGCCACCGTCACCGCGAGATCGACGAGCTGCTCGGCTCCGGATCCGCTGTCGGCATGCTGGTAGACCACCTCGCCGGCCGGCGTCGCCGCGACGCTGCCGTCGCCGGATGTCATCGCGACCGACAGGAGCAGCAGCGGATCGCCCTCCGGGTCGACCCATCCCGGCAGCACCGGAACGGTGACCGTTCCGCCGCGGGCGACCTCGGGAGTGGGCCACTCGAGCAGACATCCCTCGACCCCGCACCACTGCGGAGCGGAGTTCGCCGTGTCTTCGACGACCGTGAGCGTCACGGTGGCCGGCGGCGACAGGAGTCCCCCGTCGGCCGTGCCGTCGGTGACGGCGTACGAGAACGAGGCCGAGCCGGTGGCGCCGGGAGCGACCCGGACGGCGAACCGCTGCGCGTCATCCGTGATCGTCAGCGTTCCGAACTCGGGATCCAATCCGGAGACCGACGCGGCGTCGATGCTCAGGACGTCCTCGTTCGGATCGTGGTCGTTCATCAGGACGGGGAGAGTCGCGAGCGCTCCCGCACGGACGCCGAACGCGTCCGCTTCGGCGACGGGCGGTTTCGGGTCGACCATCACCGGGAGCTGCTCTTCGCTCTGGACGGATTCGGTCTCGATCCGGTCGTCGAGCGTCCAATCCTGGCTCGAGTCGACGAGCGCGCCGCTGGGCACCGACCAGACCCACCCCGATCGGGTCTCGTTGAGCATGAGCGCGTCGCGGCCCTCGACGAACGTCGGACGACGCTGGTCGGGCAGCTGCTGGTCGCCGTACGGGAGCGACTCGACCCCGCCGACCGTGCTCCACAGCGTGCCCCCGGTGTCGTCGGGACCGAGCCACGCCGCGTAGACCTCGCCGTCGCGGACGACGGGAGCGGCAGGCACGCCCAGCAGGCCGCTGTCCTCCCATTCGACGGCGGCCGGCTCGGACTCGGCGGGGATGCGCACGATCGAGTTCTCGTCGGCGATGTACATCATGCCGCCGTCGGCGTCGGGAGCCGCGACGACGATCGACTCCGCGACGGGCGTGGCCTCGGGGGCGGCTGCGCCGCGCTTCCACACGGTGCCGTCGTCGAGGTCCACCACCGCCCACACGTCGCCGGCGGCGGTGATGGCGGGGCTCCCGAGGCCCTCGGCGTCCAGCGGGTCGCGACCGCGGACCTCGGAGGCGGCGATGTCGTAGCGCAGGACGGAATCGTCGACCCGGGAGTACGCGAAGAGGATGCCGCGGTCGTCGACCGCTATCGACTCCGCCGTGTACTGCGGACTGTCCTCGTCCTCGCGGAACGGGTCGATCGGGGTGGCGCCGCCGCTGGACAGACGCCCGGCGAAGACGGCGCCGGAATCGGTCAGGTACGCGACGAAGTCATCGGCGACGGCGACGTCGACGGTGCCGGCCGGGGTGGTCTCCGACGTGCTGAGCGCCTCTTCGTCGAGGTCGACCGGCTGCGCCTCGTCGATCCTCGTGATCTTGCTGAGGCTGTCGCTGAAGACGTAGGTGGCGTCGTCGGTCTGCGCCACGAGGTCGGGGTTGCTGATGCTGCGCACGGTGTCGAGCTCGCCGACCGTCGTGTTGACGCGGGCGTACTGCCGGCCCTCGGCGGTCTGGAGCGCCCATGCCGTCGGGTCGACCGGCGGCGTCTCCTTCGCGTCGAGGCCGGGCCACACGATGCTGGCGGTCGTGACGAGGGTCACGGCCGCGACGGCGGCGACGACCCCGGCGATCGTGCGGCGGCGCATCAGATGATCCCCGTCGCGAGCAGCACCGTGACGACGGCGGCGGCCGCGGTCACCACGGCGCCGGCCGCGATGCCGATGACCAGCCCCGGTCGCACCGTTGCCCTCGGGGCGGGCGGCGTCGAGATCGCCGTGTCTTCATCGCGCGCGAGACCGCGTACCCCGGCCTCGGCTCGCGTCTTGCGTCGGGGGACGTGCTCGACGGTGCTGCGTGCGGGCCCGCGGAGCGCGTCATCGGCGAAGTCGACCGCGCCCGCGGGCGGCGCCCACTCGCTCTCGGGCACTTCGAGCGGTGTCGCCGAGCCGCCCATCTCGATCTGCACCGTCTGGAGGGCGACGGCGAAGGCGTGCGCCGAGGGCTGACGCTTCGCAGGATCGCGCGACATGGCCTGTGCGAGCACGAGCTGAAGGGATGCGGGCACATCCGTCCTCGGGATGTCGGTGTAGCTCGCGCGGGCGATGCGCCGACGCAGCTGCTCCTTCGTGTTCTGGCCGCGGTCGCGCCGCTCGAACGGGCTGTGCCCGGCCAGGAGCGAGTACACGGTCGCGCCCAGGCTCCAGACCTCGCTGGCGATCGTCCCGGCGGTCTGCTCCGCCACGACCTCGGGCGCGCTCCAGGGGATCGACATCGCGAGGACTTCGTCCGCGGTCTCGCGCAGCAGCGACGACGAGATGCCGAAGTCCGCGAGCACGGGGGTGCCGAAGGTCGTGATGAGGATGTTGCTCGGCTTGACGTCGCGATGGAGGACCCCGGCGCGATGGGCGGATTCGAGGGCGCTCGCCATCCGCACGCCGATCGCGAGCACCTCGGCGACCGGCAGTCGCTCGATGCGATATCGACGGGCGAGCGAATCGGGGCAGTTCTCCATCACGATGTACGGGCGCCCGTCGGCGGAGATGCCGGCCTGGTAGACCGTGACGATCGCCGGATGGGCGGAGAGCCGCGCGAGGACGTCGGCCTCGGCGTTGAACATGCGCCGCAGGTCGGCGTCGCGCACGTCGCTGGGGAGCACTTTCACGGCGACGTCGCGCCGCGGCATGTTCTGCTCGTAGAGGAAGACGTCGGCGAAGCCGCCGGATCCCAGCGGACGGATGTAGGCGAGCCCGGGAAGGATCGGCGGTGCCGAAGGCAGGCGAGTCGCCACCTTTCCTCCCCAGATCGAGCCGTCGGGAACCGACGGGGCTGCGCGCGCCCACGCAGAGACGTGTGCACATGCTAACAAAGCGGCACGGGGCAGACTGGGCGTCGACTGTGGGATGTGGACGGAGGATGCCGCTTCTCAGCCGGAATGGTCGTTCGGATCGAACGGGGCGTCGAGCGTGCGGGTCAGCTCTTCCAGCATCGCGGCGATCTGCGGCTCGACGTAGAGACCGATCGCCGACTGGATCCGCAGCCGGTGGTGCAACAGCGCGGTGCACACCTCGCGGCCGACCAGGTTCGCGTAGTCGTCGGCGAGTCCGACCTCCTGTCGCAGCGCGGCCTTGGCCTCTTCGGTCAGCGGCGGCAGGTCCGGCACGCCGGCATCCGCCTCCTCGGCCATTCCCGCGAGGGTGAAGAGGAAGGGCGAGCCGGGCACCGGCTCGGGATCGAGCGGGAGGCCCTCGAACTCCGGAGAGAGGCCCTCGGCCGGCCGGTAGCTGCGCGAGCGATTGCGCGCGGCCTGCTGGTCGAGTTCCGCCTGCAGCATCGGAAGATTGCGGGCGGTGTACTCGGCGACGGAGTGGTCGACGATGGTCTTGAGCCGGATCGACAGCCCGTGCTGCACGCCGTGGGGCACGTCGGCGCCGATCCCCGCGGCCGACAGGAGGGGCGAGCCGAAGCAGCGCCGGCACGGGGCGACGCGACCACGATGGGTCGCCGGCTCCCAGCGCGGCAGCCAGGCGAGCCAGGCGTCGACCGCCTGGCTGACCTGCGTCTCGAGCGAGCGCTCCACGGCTCCACGATAGGCGTTCACGGCGTGATCGACCCGTCTTTTCGGGGGATGCGGGCTCCCGCGCGTCGTGTCGTCACTCCTCGTCCTGCTCCCACGGCCACCTCGGTCGGCGCGCACGCGTGCGCACGAGCGCGATGCCGCTCCACGCCGCCACGAGCGCGGTGCCGGCGATCACGACGCCGAACCAGCTGACGACGATCCCTCCCGCCACCGCGGTCGCCGTCGCGATCCCCGATCCGCCGGCGAGCACCGCGATCCACAGTCCGCCGAGGTAGGCGAGGACGGATGCCGCGGCCACCCAGCCGCTGTTCCAGAACGACGGCCGGGACCGCCGCACGACCGACCACAGGGCGAGCGCGAAGACCACCAGGGCCGACGCGGTCGCGACGATGCCGGGCACCTGGCCGAGCCCCGGCGTCGCGATGACCGCCTCGCCCGTCGCCAAAGAGACCAGGCCGAGACCGAAGATCACCAGCGCGAGATAGCCGACCGTCGCGAACACGACCGCCAGACCCGGCCCGACGGGGCCGTTTCCTGCGTCGGACCCGCGGGGCTCGGGGACCACTTACTGACGGACGAGCTGCGGGCCCGCCTCGAGCGTGCGCTCGTACTCGCGCTGCGCCTCGACGTTGACCTCGGTGACCCGACGACCGCGGGCAGCAGCCCAGGCGCCGAACCAGATCGTCAGCTCGCGGCCGAAGACGAAGGCCGCGATGGCGAGCGGCGCGAGCAGCTGACCCTCGACGATCTCGGCACCTTCGGACGCGGTCCTGAGCCAGAACGGGGCCTGGAAGAGAGCGCCGAGCAGGTGCCCGCCGTACGACGCGACGCCGACGAGCAGCCCGACGATGACCCATGCACCCCAGCGTCCGCGGTTGATGATCGCACCGAGCAGCCAGAACGCGATGAAGAAGACGACGGTCGGGACCCACAGGGTCCACGTGCCGAGCGCGGTGAGCGCGGCGCTGCCGACGTTCGCCGCCGTCACGTCCCCTGCGATCGCCCCGAAGCCCAGCCACGCGGCGAGGTAGAGCACGGCGAAGCACAGCGCCGCCAGCAGGCCGATGGCTCCGGCGGCCGCCCGGTTGCCGCGCGGACGCGGCGCTTCGGGTGCCTGGACGAAGATCGGCTGGGGCGACGGCGACGCGGCCACGACCGGCACGTCGGCGACGACGGGCTCGCTGGGCGCGACGACGGGGTCGTACGCCGTCGTGGGGGCGTCATAGGCGACGGTGGCGGATTCGACGACCACGGGCTCGGCGACGACGGTGGGCGCGTCGTCGTGCGGAGTGTCGATCACGGGGTCGGATGCCCAGGAGGGCGGCTCGGCCGCCCACTCGTTCGCGGCGGAGGGGGCGTCGTCGGCGGGATCCGGCTCGACGACCACGGTCTCTTCGACGACGGCGGCGCTTCCCGCCGCCTCGGCGTCGGCGAGTCCTTCTTGGGCACGACCGACGACGTCATCGACCGCCGTGGGCTCCTCCACCGGCTCGCCGTAGGAAGACTTGGGGTCACTCATCGGCCGCACTCCTCACGCAGGGCTGGTTCCCTGCAGGTTGAGGGTAACCCCGAGTGGGCGCAGTATCGCGGAGGCGTGCCGCGCGTCCGCTGGCGCGCCGCCCGCGATCGATGCCGCGCACCGCACTATCGTGTGCGCATGACCACCTCGACCGCCCGACGTCGCCGGACGATCGCGGCCGCGACCCTGCTGCTGGCCGTCGCCGGCGTGCTCGCCGCGTGCGCGGGCGAGCCGGACACCTCGACGAGCGCCGCACCGCCGTCGTCGGCCACACAGCAGTCCGCGGACGCCGGCGCCGGAGAGCCGTCCGCCACCGCGTCGCCGACGCCCACGTCCACCGTCGCCGTCGTCGAGCTGCCCACGGACTGCTCGGCGTTGCTGACGGATTCCGTGCGCGCGGAACTCGGCGACACCCCGCTCAACGATCCGGCCTTCGCGCCCACCGGGGTCCAGGCCGACGGCACGCTCATCTGCGTCTGGCGGCATCCGAGCGCCGACACCGTCGGCATCATGACGACGATCTCGAAGATGTCGCGCGGTCCCGCGCTGGACATGCTCAACAAGCTCGCCGACGAGGACGGCTTCACCTGCTACACGCCCGACGGCGGCACCCGGTGCGAGAAGACGTGGCCGAACCCCACCTACCCCGTCACGGACGGACGCACCCTGTTCTGGCGCGACGACGTCCTGATCGACACGGTCTTCTCGGACCTCGCGCCATCCGGCTACACGGCGGCGATCGTCGCCTCCGTCTTCGACTGATCGTCGAACAGGCCCGCCCGCACGTCAGTCCCAGACGAACTCCGCCAGCCGGGACCCGTAGGCGTCGGGTGCCCATCCCGTGCTCACGCTGGCGAGCCAGAGCCCGTCGCGGATCACGTGCGACTCGGTCGTCCCTCCGCTCCCCCGCGTGCACGACAGGGCGCCGTCCGAGACGGCGCAGTCGAATCCCTGCGCCCGGAGAGCGGGTTCGGCGATCGCGGCGGCATCCGCACCCACCGACGAGATCGCCGTCACGATCGAATCCCCGCCCGCCAGTCGCCACGTGCAGGTGAGACGCACCGTCGGCGCCAGTGCGTCGCCGAGCTCGGGCGAGGCGATGGGCGCTCGGGCCTGCCCCTGCCCCAGCAGGACGTCGCCGTGCCAGATCAGCTCCGCCCACAGGAGGTCGGGATACAGGTCTCGACAGTCGAGCGAGGTCTCGCCCGCCAGCAGCTCGGACGGGCTCGGCGTGGCCGCCTCCTGCTGAGCCTCGACGGATGACGCGCGCAGAGTGTCGCCGACCCACTGCGCGGCGACCGGGACCATCGGCGCCGCGAGATAGATGAGCGCGCACACCACAGCGGCGCACAGCACCCCGACGGGTACTGCGAGCCACATGCTCCGCCCGCTCGTGCGCGCCATGCGTCCTCCCTGCTCCACGGTAGGCAAGCGATCGCCGCGCGCCGCATCGGCGCGCTGACAACGACGAAGACCCCCGGCTCGGAGCGGGGGGTCTTCGCGGTTCAGGATGCGGCTGTCGCCGTCACCCGTCAGTTGTAGCTGGTGAAGTCACCGTCCGTCGAGAAGCTGTCGAAGTCGACGTAGCTCAGGTCGGCGTCCGAGAAGGCGCCGTCCGAGGCGAAGATGCGGTTGGGGTACCGCTCGCTCTTGGCCTCTTCCGTCGCCTCGACCGTGACGTTGCGGTACTTCGCAAGTCCGGTTCCGGCGGGGATGAGCTTTCCGATGATGACGTTCTCCTTGAGGCCGACGAGCGGGTCGCTCTTGCCCTCCATGGCCGCCTGCGTGAGCACGCGGGTGGTCTCCTGGAACGACGCGGCCGACAGCCACGACTCGGTCGCGAGCGACGCCTTCGTGATACCCATCAGCTCGGGACGGCCGGATGCCGGGCGCTTGCCCGCCGCGACCGTCTCGCGGTTGATGTTCTGGTACCGCTTGAAGTCCACGAGCTCGCCCGGGAGCAGCTTCGTGTCGGCGTGGTCGACGACCGTGACCTTGCGCAGCATCTGACGGACGATGACCTCGATGTGCTTGTCGTGGATCGGCACACCCTGCGAGCGGTACACGCCCTGCACGCCGTTGACGAGGTAGCGCTGCACCTCG
>JBEVLS010000258.1:0-5977 GCA_040509015.1 Microbacterium sp. | reverse complement strand
GTCATCGGCATGGTGTATCAGGACTCCGACACGAACGTGCTGACGAATCAGATCCGCCGCCTCGTGATCGGTAAGGCGCTGCTGGCCTACCTGTTCGGTGCGGTCATCATCGGCACGGTGGTCAACCTCGTGCTCGACCTCGGCTGAGGCCTACTGCTGGTCGAGCGATTCGTCCGCGGCGGGCTCGTCCCACTTCTCGCTGCCGATCGCGTCGGTCGGCTCGGGGACGAGCTCGCGCTCCTCGACCGCCGTGGGCAGCGGGTTGAGGAGTTCCTCCTCGGGAATGGCCTTGAGCGCGTCGATCTCTTCACGGAGCTCGGCGAGGTCGGAGCCGTCGAGGTTCGGGGTCTCGGGAGTCGAAGTCATGCGCCCAGCCTAGCCCCGGCGTCCCCGGCGCTGGTTAGGCTGGCGCGCATGAGCATGGGCGGCGGACGAGGCGGCGGCGGGGGCGGCTTCCGGCCCGTCGACATCGACGCGCAGAAGAAGATCAACGCCGAGGCGCCGCGCATCCCGCACCTCGGTGCGCGCGTCGTGGCGCTGTTCCGCCCGTACACGGGGCGCATCGTCGCGACCGGACTGCTGGTCATCGTGGGGGCGGCGATCGCCGTCATCCCACCGCTGCTCGTGCAGCGCATCTTCGACGACGCGCTCTTCCCGGTGGGTGGCGGCGCGGTCGATCTGGGTCTGCTGTGGCGCCTCGTCGGCATCATGATCGTGCTCTTCCTGCTGTCCGCCGCGCTCGGCGTCGCGCAGACCTGGCTCACCTCGACGGTCGGCAACGCGGTGACCGGCGACCTGCGGGTCACACTCTTCGAGCACCTGCAGGCGATGGAGCTCGGCTTCTTCACCCGCACGAAGACCGGTGTCATCCAGTCCCGCCTGCAGAACGACGTCGGCGGGGTGGCCGGAGTGCTCACGAACACGGTGACGAGCATCCTCGGCAACGTCGTCACCGTCATCGCCTCGCTCGTGGCGATGATCCTCATCGACTGGCGGCTCACCCTCATCGCGGTCATCCTCATGCCGTTCCTCGTGCTCGTCCAGCGGCGGGTCGGGCAGGTGCGGGCGAAGATCGCCGGCGAGACGCAGGAGTCGCTGTCGGAGCTGTCGGCGATCACGCAGGAGACCTTGAGCGTGTCCGGCATCCTGCTCTCGAAGTCCTTCAACCGGCAGCGCACAGAGTCCGCCCGCTACGCCGATGAGAACCGCAACCAGGTGCGCCTGCAGGTGCGGCGGGCGATGAGCGGACAAGGGTTCTTCGCGGTCGTGCAGGTGATCATGTCGAGCATCCCCGCCGTGATCTACCTCGTCGCCGGCTACCTCATCACCGGGTCCGCCGACGTCATCACCGCCGGGACGATCGTCGCGTTCACGACGGTCCAGGCGCGCCTGCTCATGCCGCTCATGGGCCTCATGCGCGTAGCCCTCGACCTGCAGACCTCCAGCGCCCTGTTCGCCCGCATCTTCGAGTACCTCGACCTCGTGCCGGCGATCGCCGACGCACCCGACGCCGTCCCCGTGACGGCGGCACCCGGTCCGCTCGGACGCATCGAGTTCCGCGACGTCGTCTTCCGGTATCCCGACGCCGCGCCCGACGCGCGTCCGACCCTCGGCGGCGTCTCGTTCGCCGCCGAGCCCGGCCAGCACGTCGCGTTCGTCGGCCCGTCGGGCGCGGGCAAGACGACGATCCTGTACCTCACCCCGCGCATGTACGAGGCATCGGGCGGTTCGGTGATGTTCGCCGGCGAGGACGTCCGGCGGCTCACGCAGGAATCCATCATCGACAGCGTCGGGATCGTGTCGCAGGAGACGTATCTCTTCCATGCGACGATCCGCGAGAATCTGCGCTACGCCAAGCCCGATGCCACGGACGCCGAGCTCGAGACCGCGTGCCGAGGGGCGAACATCCACCACATCATCTCGGGGTTCGAGGACGGCTACGACACGATCGTCGGCGAGCGCGGCTACCGCCTCTCCGGCGGCGAGAAGCAGCGCATCGCGATCGCGCGCGTGCTGCTGAAGGATCCGCCGGTGCTGCTCCTCGACGAGGCGACGTCGGCGCTCGACACGGTGTCGGAGCGTGTCGTGCAGGAGGCTCTGGATGCCGCCGCGCGCGGCCGCACGACACTGTCGATCGCGCACCGGCTGTCGACGGTGATCGCCGCCGACGTCATCCACGTCGTCGACGCGGGACGCATCGTCGAGTCGGGGACGCACCAGTCGCTGCTCGCGGAGGGGGGACTCTACGCCGAGCTCGCCGCGGAGCAGCTCGCGGCCTCGCGCATCCTCGAGGTGGAAGAGGCCGACCCGCCCGCGGCCCTGCCCGATCGCCGCGCCGACCGCGCCCCCGCCGACGGGGCAGCGGCCCCGGTCGCGCCGGCTGTGGCAGAGGCGCCGCCGGTGACCCAGCCGATCGCCTGGCTGCCGCCGGGGGCCCTGCCCGAAGCCTGAGCCGACCTACCAGTCCGCGGCGGCGTCGACGGGGGCGGCGACGGGCTCGGTCGCGCGCGACCGGAGCATGCGCACGAAGGCGCCGAGGGCACGACGGTAGTCGGGGTCGGGATGCATCCGACCGATGGCGACGAGCGGGGGAAGATCCATCGCGAGGATCAGCTTCACGCGGGATGCGGCCGCGGCGGGCAGGCCCGCGGCATCCAGGATCGCGATGCCCTCGGTGAGCGCCTCGAGGTAGTCGCGGAGCACCGGGAGGGCGTCCTTGCGCTGGGTGATCGAGGTTCCCTCCGCCCGCTCACGCCACTGCACGACGACGTCGGGGATGACGTCGAAGGCGCGCGCGCGTGTGTAGAGCAGCTGTGCGACGAGCTGATCCTCGTAGGCCTTGCCGGGCGGGAACCGCACGTCGCGCCAGAGGTCGGCTCGACTCGCCTTGGACCACGCGACGATGTTGCCCGATGCGTCCGGATGATCGACGAGCGTCGTGCCGTCGCGGGCCGGGTCGGTCGCCGCGCTGACCCACGGCTGCACCGGACCGGCGGCGTAGCCCGAACCTGCGGGCCGAAGCCGCACGTACGCCCCCGCGACGAGGTCGCTGCCCGTGCGCTCGAGCGTGCCCACGAGACGCTCGACGGCGCGCGGCATCATGACGTCGTCGGCGTCGAGGAAGCCCACGAACGGCGTCGTCACGAGATCGAGGCCCGTGTTGCGCGCCGCGCTGAGGCCGGCCTGCAGATCATGGTGCACGACGTGGAAACGCGAGTCGGCGTCGGCGGCGGCGTCGAAGATCGCTCCCGTGCCGTCGGTCGAGCCGTCGTCGACCAGCACGGCGGTCCAGTCGTCACGGGTCTGCGCGCGAAGTGACTCGATCGCTTCGCGCGCGTAGGGGGCGACGTCGAATCCGGGCACGATCACCGTGATGGACGGGCGAGGGGTCACCCGCCCGATGCTACTGGCGATGACGGATGGTCAGCCGTTCGAGACCGCGACGACGGATGCCGCGACGGCCCGGGCGAGCTCGTCGGGGTCGACGCGTGCGTCGTGCGGGAAGGTGAACCGCACGGCGGTCTGGGCGACTTCGGGGGCGATGCCCATCGCGGTGAGCACATGCGAGGGCTCGTCGCTCCCCGCCGCGCACGCCGATCCGCTGGACGACACGATTCCGCGGCGCTCGAGCTCGAGCAGGATCGCCTCGCCGCTCGTGCCCGCGAACGTGAAGCTCGCCGTGCCGGGCAGGCGGTGCACGGGGTCTCCCGTGAGGCGCGCGGTCGGCACCGTCGTCAGCACTGCGGCGGTGAACGCTTCACGAAGCGCGCCGACGCGGGCGGCGGACTCCTCACGCTCGCGTTCGGCGAGGTCGAGGGCGGCGGCCAGGCCCACCGCGCCGGCGACGTCCTCGGTGCCGCTGCGGCGCCCGCGCTCCTGACCGCCGCCGTGCAGCAGGGGCTCGAGCGGGATGCGTCCGCGCACGGCCAGCGCGCCCGTGCCCTTCGGGGCGCCGAGCTTGTGCCCGGCGATCGAGATCGCGTCGGCACCGGTGTCCGACAGGGGGAGCCACCCGGCGGCCTGGACGGCGTCGAGATGCACGGGGATGCCGCGCTCCTGTGCGAGCGCGGCGAGGCCGGCGGCATCCTGCACCGTGCCGACCTCGTTGTTCGCGTAGCCGAACGAGACCAGGGCGGTGTCGTCGCGGAGCGCGTCTTCGAGCGCGGCGCGGGTGAGGAGACCGTTCCCGTCGACGGGCGCGCGCGTCGCTTCGAAGCCGTGGAGGCGCACGAGGTAATCGGCGGACTCCAGGATCGACTCGTGCTCGATCGGCGTCGTGACGAGGTGTCTCTTGCCGCGCGCGCCGAGAGCGATGCCCTTGACGGCGAGGTTGTTGGCCTCCGTGCCCCCCGAGGTGAACACGACGTCGGAGGCGCGCATGCCGACGACGCGCGCGACTCGGGCCCGCGCGTCCGCGAGGGCGTCGGCCGCGGCCTCGCCGACCGTGTGGTGACTCGATGCGTTGCCGAACCAGCGCGTGAGGTAGGGCATCATCGCGTCGAGCACCTCGGGACGCACCGCCGTCGTGGCGGCGTTGTCGAGATACAGCATCGGCATCGTCGTCAGGGCGCGTCGATGCGCACGTCGAGCCCGAGGTCGAGCGCACGCGCGGAGTGGGTGAGGGCGCCGACCGAGACGACGTCGACGCCGGTCTCGGCGATCGCCCGGACGGTGTCGAGGCTCACACCGCCGGAGGCCTCGACCACCGCGCGTCCGGCGACCTGCGCCACGCCGGCACGGAGGTCGTCGAGCGAGAAGTTGTCGAGCATGATCGTGCCGATGCCGGCGGCGAGGACGGGTTCGATCTGGTCGAGGCGATCCACCTCGACCTCGATGTGCGTCGTGTGGGGCAGGCGGTCCTTCGCGGCGAGGAGGGCGTCGGTGACGGAGGCGTGCGTGCGAGCGAGGACGGCGAGGTGGTTGTCCTTGGCCATCACGGCATCCGACAGCGAGTAGCGGTGGTTTCGGCCTCCGCCGTTCACGACGGCGTGACGTTCGAACGCGCGCAGACCGGGCGTCGTCTTGCGGGTGTCGGCGATCCGACAGCGCGTGTGCGCGACTTCGGCGACGTAGCGAGCCGTGAGCGTCGCGATCCCGCTCATGCGCTGGGCGAAGTTCAGGCCGATCCGCTCGGCGGTCAGCACCGACCGCGCCGGACCGGTGACGACGGCGAGCACCGCACCCTTCTCGAAGAACTCGCCGTCCTCGGCGACCAGCTCGACCTCGACGCGCGGGTCGGTCAGCCGGAACGCGGCCGCGAACACCTCGCCGCCGCTGAAGACGCCCGGCTCGCGGGCGACGAGATCCGCCCGCGCGGTGGCGTCCTCGGGGATCAGCGACTCACTCGTGAGGTCGCCCCAGGGCGCATCCTCTTCGAGCGCCAGGGCGACGACACGGTCGATCGCGGCCCGGGTCAGCATGCGAGTGCTCCGTTCGTCGCGAGCGCGGCGGGGGAACTCCACGGATTCGGCGCCCGGTCGCCGGCATCTCCGCGGGAATCCGCGGACGCCGGCACGACGGGCACGCGATCCTGTGGAGTCGCGTCGGCGGCGTCCGAGCGGAAGTGCGCGCCGACCGATGTGCCACGGGCCAGCGCCGCGTCGACGAGAGCGGTGGCGACCGCGAGCAGGTTCTCGTCCTCGAACCCGGCCTCGGTGCGGGGCGAGCGGGACTGCTCCCGCCAGGCCGCGAGCACCGACGCCGCGTGGCGAAGGCCGTCCGCATCGCGCACGAGGCCCGCGTCCTGCCACATGAGCCGCTGCAGGGCGTCCCGGGTGAACGCGGGAGCCTTGTCGTCCCGGTCGGAGGACGTCGCGGTCGCGGGTCGTGCCGGGAGGGCCGGGGTCCAGGCGCCGGATGCCGCGTCGGCGGCGATCACGTCGCCGGCCCGCGCGCCGAACACGGCGCCCTCGAGGAGCGAGTTCGACGCGAGGCGGTTGGCTCCGTGCACGCCCGTCCGCGCGACCTCGCCCACCGC
>JBEVLS010000257.1:0-3492 GCA_040509015.1 Microbacterium sp. | reverse complement strand
AGGGCGGGGTTCGAGCCGATCGCGAGCAGCGCCTCGCGCGGGATCAGCACCTGCACCGCGCCGGCGAGCGCCGACCCGATGATCAGCGCCGGCATGACCGCGCGGAGCTCGACCACGAACTGGGCCAGGCTGCGGCGCCCCCGGCCGCCCGGCTCGTCGACGATGAGGGCGCACGTGTCGCGGAAGCGGTCGGTGAGCAGGGCATCCGGGTCGGGATGCCGGCTGTACAGCCAGCCGATGAGGTTGGCGATGAGGTACCCGCCGACCAGTCGCGCGATGAGCACGCCGTCGTCGAAGCCGAACGCGGCGTGGGTCGTGATGATGACGATCGGGTTGACGATCGGCGCGGCGATGAGGAACGTCATCGTCTCCGAGACGCGGAACCCGCGCATGAGCAGCCCGCGCGCGAACGGCACGTTGCCGCACTCGCAGACCGGCACGAGCATGCCGAGGAGCGACAGCACGGCCCGCCGCGCCCAGGCGCGGCGCGGCATCCATCGCTCGATGACTCCCGGCGGGATCCACACCTGCACGACGATCGACAAGGCGACGCCGAGGGCGACGAACGGCAGGGATTCGATCAGGACGCTGATCGCGAGGGTGAGGCCGTCCTGAGCGCGGGTCGGCAGCGATGCGGGGAAGAACGTGGGGGCGAAGGCGTCGATCGCGAACAGCGCGCCGACGACGACGGCGCCGACGATCAGCCAGACGAGGGCGCGCGACGGCGCGGACGGCCGCGGCGCGGCATCCGTCACTCCTCGTCGATGGGTCGACGTCGCGGGATCAGTCCGCGACACGCTCGCCCGCTCGGGCCTGCGCACACGATGCGCACAGCCCGAAGATGTCGACGATGTGCTCGGCCTCGCTGAAGCCGTGGCTCTCGGCCGTCCGACGCGCCCACTGCTCGACGTCGGTCGCCTCGATCTCGACGGTCAGTCCGCACGAGCGGCAGATCAGGTGGTGGTGGTGCCCCGTCGACGTGCAGGCGCGATAGAGGGCTTCGCCCTCAGGGCTCTGCAGCGAATCCGCGTCGCCCTGCGCGGCCAGGCCGGCGAGTGCGCGGTAGACGGTCGCCAGACCGATGCCGGTGTTCTCGTCGCGGAGGGTCGCGTGCAGCGACTGCGCACTGACGAAGCCTGTCGCGTCGGAGAGGGCTTCGCGCACGCGTTCGCGTTGCCACGTGTTGCGCTGGACCATGTGGGCGAGTCTACCGGCGGCCTCTGGACGCGGCCCGGGAGGCCGTCACGCCTGCCTCGTCACGCGGTCGCGGCGCGATCCGATCACGCGGCACACGAGGTAGATGACGAACGAGATCGTCGTGATGTACGGGCTCACGGGCAGGGTTCCCATGATCGCGAGCAGGATGCCGCCCACGGCCGACACGAAGCCGAAGAGCGCCGCGAGGAGCGGCACCGACAGGGGCCCGCTCGCCACGCGCATCGCGGCGGCGGCAGGTGTCACCAGCAGCGCCATGACCAGCAGCGCCCCGATGATGTGGACGCTGACGGCCACCATGAGGCCGAGCAGAAGCATGAACGTGAGCGACACCGCGGTCGTCGGCACGCCGCGCGCGGCAGCCGACTGCGGGTCGAGCGAGTCGAAGCGCAGCGGACGCCAGATCAGCAGCAGGCCGATCAGCACGAAAGCGCTGATGCCGATGAGCCAGCCGAGCTGCCCCGACTGCACCGAGACGATCTGGCCCGTCAGCAGGCTGAACCGGTTCGCGCTGCGGCCGTCGTAGAGCGAGAGGAACAGGATGCCGAGACCGAGCCCGAACGGCATCAGCACGCCGATGATCGAGTTGCGGTCGCGCGCGCGGGCGCCGAGCCAGCCGATGATCGCCGCCGCGATGAGCGACCCGACGATCGAGCCGGTCACGACGTCGACGCCGATGAGGAGTGCGGCGGCGGCACCGGCGAACGAGAGCTCGCTGATTCCGTGGACGGCGAATGCCATGTCGCGCTGCATCACGAAGACGCCGATGAGGCCGCCGACGAGCCCGAGCACGGCACCGGCGATGACGGAGTTCGACACGAGCGCCAGGATCTCGGCGTAGTCGGCGAGGCCGCCGAACATGGCGTCGCCGATGTCGGACCAGTTCATACGTGGTCCTCGTCGTGATGGTGGGCGCTCTCGGCGTCGGGGGCGCCGACGACCACGAGGCGGTCGCCGGCGCGCAGCACGAACACGTGCGCGCCGTAGAGATCGGTCAGCACGTCGGAGCGCAGGACGTCGACGGGCTTGCCCAGCATGAACCGCCCGTTGGCGATGTAGAGGATGCGGTCGACCTTGCCCAGCAGAGGATTGATGTCGTGCGTGACCAGCAGCACGGCCGCGCCGGTCTCTTTGCGATGGCGGTCGATGAGTCCGATGACGGCCTGCTGGTTGGCGAGGTCGAGGCTCGTGAGGGGCTCGTCGCAGAGCAGCAGGCGCGGATCGTCGGCGAGCGCCTGCCCGACCCGCAGACGCTGCTGCTCGCCGCCGGACAGCACGCCGACGGGGCGGTCGGCGAACTCCGTCGCCCCGACCGCGGCGATGAGCGCGTCGACACGAGCCCTGTCGCCGCGGCGCGGGAAGGGCAGGCCGAACCGATGCCCGTCGACACCGAGCGTCACGAGGTCGCGCCCGCGCAGCGACGTCTCGCGAGGGAGCGGGCGCTGCTGGGGGATGTAGCCGATCCGGCGGTTGCCCTTGTCGCGCACGGGCTCGCCGAGCACATCGATCGAGCCGGCGCTCAGCTGCTCGAGCCCGAGGATCGCGCGCAGCAGCGTGGTCTTGCCCGTGCCGCTGGGCCCGAGGACGGCGATCAGCTCGCCGGGCTCGACTGTGAGGTCGAGCCCGGACCAGAGTTCGCGGCCGCCGCGGCGCAGCGCGGCATCCCGGATCACCAGAGGCGACGTCACGCCTGAAGCGCCGCCTCGAGCGCCTCGATGTTCGACTGCATCCACGAGAGGTAAGTCTGGCCCTCCGGGAGCGTCTCCGTGAACTCGACGACGGGAAGACCGAGCGTTTCGGCTTCGTCGAGGACGGCCGTGGTCTCGGCGCCGCCGGTCTGGGCGTTGACGATGACGGCGCGGACGTCGCCGGTTTGAAGGAGCTTCGTCGCCTCGAGCAGCGTCGACGCGGGCACGTCGCGGCCTTCCTCGACGGCCTCGGTGAACGCCTCCGGCGCGACGTTGACCAGCCCCGCGGCGGTCGTCAGGTACAGCGGCACGGGCTCGGTCACGAAGATCTCAGCGCCGCCGGACTCGGCGTCGATCGTGGCGAGGGCCGCCTCGAGGTCCTCGATCCCCGAAGCGAACTCGGCGAGGTTCGCCTCGAACGTCGCCGCGTCGTCCGGCGCGATCTCGGACAGCTCTGCGGCGATGCCCTCGGCGACGTGCACGATCGTGTGCGGGTCGTACCAGACGTGCTCGTTGAAGCCCTCGACGTGATCATGGCCGGCGTGATCGTGGTCGTCGCCCTCGGCGTGGTCGTGATCCTCCTCGGCCT
>JBEVLS010000256.1:0-6388 GCA_040509015.1 Microbacterium sp. | reverse complement strand
ATGAGCACACACCTGACTCCGCGCCGCGCTCTCGCCGGCGCCGCCTTCATCGCAGCCGCGAGCCTCGCGCTCACCGGCTGCGCCACCCTGTTCGCCCCTGCCGGCGGTGACGCCGGCTCCGGTTCCGCGACCGCCGCGTCCGGCGGCGTCGACTTCGCCGGGGTGCAGTCCGCCACGGTCCAGATCGAGGCGGTGGGCACGTTCGTCTCTCCCGAGGAGGGCGGGTATGAGGCCGCCGGCCGGGGATCCGGCTTCCTGATCTCGCCGGACGGCATCGCCGTGACGAACAACCACGTCGTCGTCGGTGCGGGCACTCTCGACGTGTGGCGCGGCGGCGACACCAGCGACACGCTGAACGCGAGGGTGCTCGGATCGTCCGAGTGCCTCGACCTCGCCGTCATCCAACTCCAGGAAGACGACTACCCGTACTTCTCCTGGCACGACGGCGACATCGCCACGGCGACGGACGTGTACGCGGCAGGCTTCCCGCTCGGCGACCCCGAGTTCACGATGACCCGAGGCATCGTGTCGAAGGCCGACACGGCGATGGACACGCCGTGGGCATCGCTCGACCACGTGATCGAGCACGACGCCCGTATCCGGCCCGGCAACTCGGGCGGACCGCTCGTGGACAGCGAGGGACGCCTGATCGGCGTGAACTACGCCGGGAACGATCAGTACGACCAGAACCTCGCGATCCACCGCGACGAGGTGCAGAAGGTCATAGAGAAGCTGGCGGCGGGTGAGAGTGTGCTGAGCCTCGGTGTGAACGGCACCGCGCTCGTCTCGGAGGGGCAGGGGCTCGGCATCTGGGTGAACTCCGTCGCCTCGGGGTCGACGGCGGACACCGCCGGCGTCGTACCCGGCGACCTCATCATCAAGATGGAGGGCGTCAGCGTCGGCACCGATGGAACCATGTCCGACTACTGCGACGTGCTCCGCACGCATGGTCAGGACGCGACGATGTCGGTCGAGCTCTACCGTCCCGCCGACGGCCGTTACTACACCGGCCAGTTCAACGGCAAGGCCGTGACGGCGGTATCGGTCGTCGATGACGCGACCGGCAGCACAGGCGGAAACGTGGGCGGCGCCGGCGGCAACGGGTCGGAGGAGTTCACCACCGTCACCGACGACACACAGAGTGTGGCGGTCGACGTCCCCTCCTCCTGGCAGGTCGACGGCAGCGTCTTCACCGATCCGCGGGGTGGGGAGTGGGCGCGGATCGAGGCGAGCCCCGACCTCGGCGCGTACGCCTCAGGCTGGACGGCACCAGGCCTTTCGGTGCTCGCCGCTCCGGCCGCGACGGCGACCCTCGGACCCGATGAGTGGCTCGACCTCGTGACACCGACGATGGAACAGGCGGGGTGCCAGCTCTCCGCGCACGATGTCTACTCCGACGGCTACTACGAAGGAGTCTTCGACTACTGGATCGGGTGCGGCGAAACCGGAGCGGACTACCTCATGCTCTCCGCGCTGTCCGCCGATGGGTCGCACGTCGTCGCACTGTCGGTGCAGGCACTGACCGAGAACGACCTCGCCGTCATCGACCACGCGCTGGGCAGCTTCGTCGCCCAGTTCTGACGGACGATGTCCACCCCGCCCGGGGCCGTTCCGTGACGGCCCCGGGCCTTCACGCTCATGGGACGAGCACCGCATTGCGCGGCGGTTGTGGCGCCGGGAAGCATCCGCCTTCCAGGGCGAAGAGTCCGCACGATGAAGTCATGACCTCCGTGATCGAACCCTCACCCACCCATCCGCTGCAGGCGGAACGGCAGCGCGTCCTGGACGACCTCAATCTGTCGATGCTGTTCCTCGAGACCGCGCGCGTCGACACCGCGCCGACCGTCGAGGGCGCGGAGGATGTCGACGATAGGTGGTCGGACGCCGCCCGCCGACTGCACGTGCGCGTGCTCGCCCGGCGTCCGCTGACCCCGGCAGCCACTGCTGCGCTGTTGTGCCGGGTGCTGCACAACCGCCGTATCCCCGGCATCGAGATCGACCACATCGCGGAGGGTGTGCGCCTGCGATGCGCCTATCTCCTCCCTTCCGGTCGCTGGCGGATCGACATCACCGCACCTCTCGCATGATCGCGCGGGCATTGCACGAACATTGCACGGCACCGTGCCGGGCGTCACGGCATCCGTCCGCGTCCGATCATCGATTCGTGCGTGACGGTCGCGCACGTCGAAGGAGTCGCACGTGGGCGTCGAGGTTGATCTGTTCGGGGTGCTGCGGGTGCGGCGCGAGGGGAGACCCGTGACTGTCAGAGGCGACATACCTCGCGCTCTCGTCGGATACCTCGCGCTCCGAGCCGGCGAGCAGGTCGCCACCGAGGAACTGATAGCCGCGGTGTGGACAGAGGTCCCTGACAACGTGCTGTCGACGCTTCGGGCGCATCTGTCACGGTTGCGGACCGGCGGGCTCGCCGCGGAGCTCATCGGCTCACGGGGAGGGTATCTGCTGGACGTGCCGCGCGACGCCGTCGATGTCGTGCGCTTCAGGGACACTGCGGCGCATCTCGGTGGTCCGGCGGATCGCGCCGATCGTCTCGCGGGGCTGATCGACCTCGTCGCACTGGCAGGACAGGAACTTCTCACCGGGCTCGATGGATTCCCGTTCGTCCCCCCCGCGAGACTCGACCTCGCGCACCGACGTCGCGAACTCGAAGAAGATCTCGGTGAATCGGCTCTCGAACGCGGCGACCAGAGCCTCGCCACCGCCGTGCTCGCCGATACCGTGGCGCGCAACCCGCTGCACGAGCGCCCCGCGCGTCTGCTGGCGACTGCCCTCGCGCGGTCGGCTCGCCACTCCGATGCGCTCGACGCGCTCGACGCGTTCGCCGAGCGGCTGCGCACCGAGAAAGGCCTGGACGTGTCCGCCCGAGTGGAGGCGCTGCGGGCATCGATCGTCCGCCTCGACCCGGCGGTCGTCGCCCCGGTTCACAGCGGCGAGACCGTGGACCGGATCGGGGTTCCGATCCCGCTCACGCGCTTCATCGGGCGCGTCGACGAACTCCGCGCGCTGCGCTCAGCGCGGCACACCGAGCGTCTGATCACGATCGTCGGTCCGGCCGGTGTCGGCAAGACCCGGACGGCGATCGAACTCGCCCGGGAGGCGACGAAGGCACTCGACGACGAGCAGTACATGGTCGATCTGGCGGACGTGTCGGATCCGGATGCCGTAGTCGCGACGATCGCGGCCGTCGTGCGCGCCAGCGATCTGACCATCGACGCCGTCGTCCGCCGAGTCGGCGCGACCCGCGTGCTGCTCGTGCTCGACAACGCAGACCACGTTCTCGGTGCCCTCGCAGTGGCGGTGGATGCGCTCCTCGCGCGCACCGACAGCCTTCGCATTCTGGTCACGAGTCGCGAGCCGCTGCGCTTGTCCGCCGAGTACGAGGTGGTGTTGAAGCCTTTCGGAGACGGCGCGAGCGAGGACGGGTGGCGCTTGTTCTGCGAACGTGCGATCGACGCCCGGGGCGGTCGTGCGTTCGACGACGCGGAGGAGTTCGACGCGCGGATGCTGAGCGCGGAGCTCGACGGCATCCCGCTCGCCCTCGAGCTCGCGGCTGCGCGGCTGGATTTTCTCGAGATCGCCGACGTGCGAGGAGGTATCGGTACGTCGAACGGATCGGGCCGGCACGACAGTCTGCGCACCGCGATCGGCTGGAGCGTCGATCTCCTCGACGCCGAGCAGCGCGAGATGCTCATCACGGCTGCCCGCTTCGCCGGACCGTTCACGCCTGAAGCTTTCGCCGGCATCGCCGGCATCCCAGAAGAGCGCGCCCGAGCGGTGCTGGATGCACTCATCGGCAAGTCGCTGGTGGCGGTCGACCGCAGCGACACCGGCCGCCGTCGGCTGCGGGTGCTCGAATCGACGCGGACGTTCGCAGCCGACCTCGATGATCCCGCAGCCGCCGCGGCGTGGCGCAAGCGACACCGGGAGTGGTTCGCCGCGCTGGCCTGGGAACTGGCGCCCTCTCTTCGCACATTCATCGCGCGCGACACGATGGCGGTGCTCGACGGATTCCGCGCCGATCTCGCTGCCGCCATGGACTCCGCGACGGCCGCGGGCGATCGGCGAAGCGCTGTGCGCCTCTGCGGCGGGCTGGCGCACTACTGGTATCTGCGGGGCCTGCTGCGTGAGGGCCGGGTGCGGATCGATCGGGCGCTCGCGCTCGGGGGTCCTCTCGTCGACGCCGAGCCGGTCACGCAACTCGAGTTGGCGAACCTCGCCTACCAACTGGGAGACGCTCCGGCGGCGTTCGTCGCCATCGCTGCTGCGCAGGAGAGCGGTCAGGCGCTATCCGACCCGTCGGTCGTGGCCGTCGCCCTCGCGCGCGCCGGCTACGGCCGCTCGCTCTTCGGCGACGTGACCGTCGGCGAGAGCCTGATCGCGCGTGCCCGCGAGCTGCTGGACGCAGCTGAGCCATGGGCGCGGAGCGAGGTGGAGATGGCGACGGGACAGAAGCTGCGCGCGCAGGGCCTGTTCGACGAAGCGCTCGCCGCGCTCACGGAATCGCACCGGATCGCGTCCAGCATCGGCTACACCTGGATGGTGACGTCGGCGCGCTACGTCATGGCGAAGACCCTGGTGGACGCGCACCGGTCCCGTGAGGCGATCACGGTCGCGTGGAGCGGAGCGGAGTGGGCGAGGCGGAACGAGGATTCCGCTGCGGCGCTCGCCCTGGTGCACATCGTCGCCGGTGCGTGCGCCTACGTCGAGCGACACGAGATCGGCGCTCGCCTGCTCGGGGCGGTCGACGAGATCGGGCTTCGCTACGATTACAGCACCGCAGCCGCGGAGGGTGAAGAGGCCGACCGCCTGCGCGCAGCGATCGCCGCAGGGCTGGTCCCCGGGGAGTTCGATCGCGAGTACCGCAACGGTCGGCGACTGAGATGGGACGATGTGGCGCAGCTGATCGATCGCCTGCCCCGTGCGGGGGCCCGGACCGTCGCGGTGTGACGTCGATGCGGCTCACGCTGTTCGGATCGTTCGCCGTCAGTGGCGATGACGCCCCCGAGCCCGTCCGGGGGGCCATCCCACAGGCTGTGATCGCGCGCCTCGCTCTCGCCCGACGCGAGCCTGTGCAGGCCGAACAGCTCGTGCGAGATCTCTGGGCCGATCCGCCCGACATGGTGCTCTCCAGCCTGCGGGCTCATGTGTCACGACTGCGAGCTCGAGGCTGGGGAGACGTCCTCAGCGGAGGTCGCAGCGGCTACCGGCTCGAGCTCGCCGACGACGAGATCGATGTCATCGAGTACGAACTGCTCGTACAAGGTGGTGCGGACGGCGGAAGCGCCGAGCGGGTCGCCCAGCTCGCCGCAGCCGAGTCGCTCTGGCGAGCCGATCCGCTGCCCTGGGCCCGCGACTTCCCGTTCGCCGCTGCGGCGGTCTCGCGATTGGGCCGGCTGCGTCGGCAAGCGACTCTCGAGCTCGCCGCGTTGCGCACGGAGACCGGGAACCCGGCTTCCGTCGTCGCAGCGGTGGCCGACCTCGTCGCGGCCGACCCCGACGACGGGGAGCTCGTCGAGTCCCTCGCCCGCGCGCTCGCCAGAGCAGGGCGCACCGCAGACGCTCTCGGAGCGATCGACCTGCATGCGGAGCGCTCCCGCGATCGGGGTTTGGACCTCGCGCCGTTCCTCGCCGATCTGCGACTGTCGATCGTCCGTCAAGACCCGCAGATCCTCGGTCTCGCGACACCGTCCATCGATCGCGTCGTGGAGCGCTCCGGCATCCCGATTCCGCTCACTCGCTTCGTCGGGCGAGCGCTCGACCTGGAGACGGTGCGCCGCGGACGCGCCGAGTCACGACTGGTCACGCTCACCGGGGCGGCCGGGGTAGGCAAGACCCGGCTCGCCATCGAGGTCGCCCGGCGGGCGGACGCCGACGAGGACGAATCGCAGTGGCTGATCGACCTCACCGCGCTGAGCGAGCCGGCGGAGGTGGTGCCTGCGCTCGCGGACGCCGTCGCAGCGGCCGACCACACCATCGATGCGGTCGCACAGGTCGTCGGTGGACGGCGGGGCCTTCTCATCTTCGACAACGCGGAGCATGTTCTGGGGACGGTCGCGACGGTGTGCGCGGCGATCCTGGAGCGTTGCGCAGGCCTCAGCGTCCTGGTGACGAGCCGCGAATCCATGAGGATGGCGGGGGAGCGAGTGATCGTCGTCGAGCCGCTGCTGGGTGAGTACGTGGGCGACGCCGTCGACCTCTTCCTGCAGCGGGCGACCGACTCCAGCGGCATCCTGAGCTGGGATGACGCTCAGCTCGACGCAGTCCGTGCCCTCTGTCGAACCCTCGACGGGTTGCCGCTGGCGATCGAACTCGCCGCCTCCCGCCTCGACGTGCTGAGCATCGACGAGCTCTCGGCGTCGCTGCAAGACTC
>JBEVLS010000255.1:0-4089 GCA_040509015.1 Microbacterium sp. | reverse complement strand
GACCCGGCGCAGGGCTCCGACCGCACCGTCGGACGCCACCATCGCTCCTGCGACACCGTCGCCGGGCTCCGCCACGCCGCTCCACACCGCCCGCGCGTAGCGGTCGAGCACCGGTTCGTCCTCGACCTCGACGGCTGCGACGCCCGCGAGCGCCGCGCGAGCGGATCGTGGCGACAGGTCGAATGCGGTCATGCGGTGAGTCCCTTCTTGAGGTAGAGCGCGCGACCGATGTCGTCGATGGCGAGCTGGGAGCGTCCGGCGAGGTCGGCGAGCGACCAGGCGACGCGGAGCACGCGGTCGTAGCCGCGCAGGGTGAGTGCGCCGCGGTGAAGCGCGGCGTCGAGCGGTCTGCGGACGGCAGGCGCCGGGGCGAGAGGACCGTCGCGCAGCCACGTGCCCGGCACCTGCACGTTCTGCCGCCAGGGCGTCGACCGCAGGCGCTCCGCCGTGCGTTCGCGCGCCGCGAGCACGCGCGCCCGCGCCTGGGCCGTCGTGACCGCCGGCCGCGCGGCATCCCTGCCGGCCACCGCCACGCGGGCGAGGTGCAGCTCGATGTCGATGCGATCCAGGAGCGGGCCGGAGAGGCGTCCGAGATACCGTCGGATGGCCATCGGCGCGCAGGAGCACGTGCCGCCGCGCACGCCGTACTGCCCGCACGGGCACGGGTTCGTGGCGAGCACGAGCTGGAACCGGGCCGGGAACGACGCCGAGAACCCCGCGCGGTGTATCTCGATGGCGCCGGATTCGAGCGGCTGCCGGAGCGCGTCGAGCGCGGATGCCTGGAACTCGCCCGCCTCGTCGAGGAACAGCACGCCGTCGCTCGCGCGCGCGATCGCGCCCGGTCGGACGATGCGCGACCCTCCGCCCACGAGGGCGGCCACGCTGGCGCTGTGGTGCGGCGCCTCGAACGGCGGTGTGCGCGAGAGCGACGTCACGGTCTGGCCGGCGAGCGAGCGCACGGATGCACAGGCGAGCGCGGCCCGGTCGTCGAGATCGGGAAGGATGCCGGGCAGGCGCCGCGCGAGCATCGTCTTGCCCGCCCCGGGCGGCCCGCTCATCAGGAGGTGATGCCCGCCGACCGCCGCCACGACGAGGGACTCGACGGCCTCGGGCTGGCCCACGACATCGGCCAGATCGAGCTGCGGCTCGGCCGCGCCCGGCGCCTGCTCCCCCACCACCGGATCGGCGTCGGGCACCTCTATGTCGGCGCCGTGCTGCGCGGCGACAGCGGCCAGGCTCACCGCACCGTACGCGTCGATGCCCTCGACGAGACGCGCCTCGGCGAGATTCGCGATGGGGACGATGACGCGGCGGAACCCTGCGCTCGCCGCCGCCACCACCGAGGGAAGGACACCCGGCACAGGCCTGAGCCGCCCGTCGAGCCCGAGTTCGCCCAGGTGCACCGTCGCGGCCACCGACGGCGCGTCGAGGCGTCCGTCCGTCGCGAGCGACGCGACGGCGATGGCGAGGTCGAACCCCGCCCCCTGCTTGGGGAGGCCGGCCGGCGAGAGATTGACGGTGAGCCGGCGGCGCGGCAGCGGGAGGGCGCTGTTGTCGCACGCGTTGTGCACCCGCCGCACGGCTTCGCCGAGCGCCTTGTCGGCCAGGCCGATGATCTTGAACTCGGGCGTCTGGTTCGACAGGTCCGCCTCGACCTCGACGAGGTGACCGTCGACGCCCGTCAGGGCGACCGACCACGTGCGTGCGATGGTCATCGCAGATCCAGGTCGGGCAGAAGCTCCAGCGAGGCGGTGGCGGGATCCGCGCCGATCAGCCCGATCGCCGCGAATCGCAGCCGCCGCCCCTGGACGACGGTGCGGTGCTCTGCGATCCATGCCATCGCCAGCCGCCAGAGTCGGGCCTTCTTGGGCCCGTCGATGGCCTCGAACGGGTGCCCGAATCCCGGTCCGCTGCGGGTCTTCACCTCGACGACGACGAGCTCCGCGCCGATCGTCGCGACGATGTCGATCTCGCCCGCCCGGCACCGCCAGTTGCGGTCGACGATCGTGTAACCGAGCGACTCGAGGTGTTGCGCCGCGCGGACCTCGCCCGCGCGGCCGAGGTCATCCTTGGCTGCCATGCCCCCAGCGTCGCCGGAGCGCACTGCTCGACGACGCCGCGGAGCGGCATCCGTGGATCACTCTTCGGATGACGCGCCTCGGGAGGAGCCGATGACGGTCAGTTGTCGAGCGAGAGTTCCTCGGGCAGGTGGAAGTCGCGACGCGAGAGCTCCTCGACGTTGACGTCCTTGAACGTCAGCACCCGCACGCTCTTGACGAACCGGTCCGCGCGGTAGATGTCCCACACCCACACGTCGGTCATCGAGATCTCGAAGTAGAAATCGTGCTCGGTGTCTCGCCGGACGACGTTCACCTCGTTGGCGAGATAGAACCGTCGCTCGGTCTCGATCACGTACTGGAACTGCGACACGACGTCGCGGTACTCCTTGTACAGCGCGAGCTCGAGTTCGCGGTCATAGTCCTCGAAGACGTCGTCATCCATGGTCCGTCCATCCTAGGACGGATACCGGCTCAGAAGAGCGTCGGGGCGTCCGCGATCGACCATGACGCACGGTGGTGCGCGCTGATCCCGTGGGCGCGGATCGCCTCGCGATGGTCAGGACTCGCGTACCCCTTGTTGCGCTCCCACCCGTACACCGGCAGCTCCCCGTGCAGGTCGCGCATGTGCGCGTCGCGGGCGACCTTGGCGATGACGGATGCCGCGGCCGCGCTCGCGCAGTCGCGATCGGCCTTGATGACGGGCTGCACACGCAACCCGGACGCCCCCGCGGCGGTGATGTAGTCGTAATTGCCGTCGAGGATCACGACTCCCTCCTCGGGGACGACCCCCAGGTCGCGCAGATCCGCCAGAGCGCGGATCGTGGCGAGTCCGAGTGCGCGCATGATGCCGATCTCGTCGATCTCTGCCGACGTCGCCCACCCGACCGCGCTCGCCGACACCCACGACGCGGCGCGCGCGGCGACGTCCGGGCGGCGCAGCTCGGGGACGAGCTTGGAATCGCGCAGGCCCTTGGGCACACGCTGCCGTGAGCGCGGGGCGTCGATGACGGCCGCGCCGACGGCCACGGGCCCTGCCAGCGCACCCCGTCCGACCTCGTCGCACGCGATGAGGATCGGATGCTCCTTCAGCAGGCGGCGCTCGAGGGTGAGCCGGGGCTCGGCGACGGTCATTGCGCTCCCGGTGCGGGAACCCCCGCGAAGACCTCGTGGTGGAAGTCGAGCAGCCCGAAGCGGTCGAAGGGCCACGTGATGACGAACGCGCGTCCCACGACGTTCTCGAGCGGCACGAAGCCGTGACCGGGCTGGTCGGTGTTGTACCGCGAGTCCTTCGAGCGGTTGCGGTTGTCGCCCAGCACCCAGAGGCTGTCGTCGGGCACCGTGACATCGAACGGGTCGGCCGACGCGGGGCTGCCGTCGGGCAGCTTCGTGTACGAGGTCTCGTCGACGGCGACGCCGTTGATCTCGATCTGGCCCAGGGTGTTGCAGCACACGACGTGGTCGCCCGGCATGCCGATGATGCGCTTCACGAGATGGTCGTCGCTGTCGGGCGCCGTGAGCCCGACGAACGAGAGCACCGAGTCGATCGCCTCGATGAACGGCGGGCGGGCGGGCTGCGTGCTCGGCGGCAGCCAGCCACCCGGGTCGCGGAACACGACGATGTCGCCGTGGCTGTACCCGCCGAAGCGCGGTGTGAGCTCGTCGACGAAGATGCGGTCGTCGACCATGAGCGTGTCTTCCATCGACTGCGACGGGATGTAGAACGACCGGATGACGAAGGTCTTGACCAGGAACGAGACGAGGACGGCGACCAGGATGATCACCACGACGTCGCGCAGGAAGCCGAGCCACCCGCGACGCTTGCCGGCTGCCGTGTTCCCGGTGGTGCGCGAGGAGGGCATCGGATCGGCGGGCGCTGCCTGCTCCGTCGTCATGGGGGTCCTTCGAGGGGAGGTGCCGTGGGAGGCGAGATCGTGATCCAAGGTTCGCACACTCGCGCACGCGCTGCGCGCCGCCGCGCACGTATCGGCGGGCGCTTCACAGCGAACGCGCGCTGCACGAAAACACGATG
>JBEVLS010000254.1:0-3080 GCA_040509015.1 Microbacterium sp. | reverse complement strand
GGGATGCGACGTCGCCGCGCACCGCGCGGGGCAGCGAGGCCTCGGTCTCGATGTCCCACGCCGTGCCGATGGCTCCGAAGCGCCAGTGCGCGCGCTCGGTCATGGCGCTCAGGCCGCGGCTTCGGCCTTGATGGTCTCGAGGGCTTCGTTGAAGCCGCCGCTGGTGAGCGACGAGCCGGCCACACGGCTCACCGAGATCTCGTCGAGCGACTTGCCGACGACCTCATCCGCGATCCCGCCGATGAACTCGCCCTGATAGCGCTCGGACTCGGGCTTCTGCGGATCGCCGGTCACCTCGACGGCGCTCACGACGCCGTCGGCGAGCGTGATCGAGACGTCGATCGTCTCGACGCTCTCGGGCGTCTGGTACGACCCTTCGGCCTCGTAGGTGCCGTCGGCGTACGTGCCGGTCGCGTCGCCGGTGTCGGTCGACGACCCGGAGTCGGACGTTCCGGTGTCGGCGGGCTGCTCGGCTTCTGCCGTGGACGCACAGCCGGCCAGAGCCAGCGCGCCCGCCACGCCGAGTGCGGCGACGGCGGTGTAGCGGATGGTGCGGGGGTTCGCGGTGGTGCGGATCATGGGGGTCCTCCTTCTGCGTGCCTCGCGTCGAGGTCGGCGCCCGCGTTCCGGGCGCGTCCTGTCATCTTGGGCGAGGAGGCTATGAACGACCTTTGAACGCGTTACGCGGCGCCGTCGAACATGCTCGTGACCGAGCCGTCCTCGAACACCTCGTGGATCGCGCGCGCCAGGAGCGGCGCGATCGGCAGGATCGTGAGCGACGGGAACTGCTTCTCCTCCGGGATCGGCACGGTGTCGGTGACGACGACCTCGTCGATCGCGTCGGACTGCAGGCGCTGGGCGGCGGGGTCGCTGAAGATCGCGTGGGTCGCGGCGACGATGACCCGCTCGGCGCCGTTCTTCTTGAGCGCCTCGGCGGCCTTCACGATCGTGCCGCCGGTGTCGATCATGTCGTCGACGAGCAGGCACACGCGACCGTCGACCTGGCCGACGATCTCGTTCACCGTCACCTGGTTCGCGACATTGGGGTCGCGGCGCTTGTGGATGATCGCCAGCGGCGCGCCGAGGCTGTCGGACCAGGTGTCGGCCACGCGCACGCGGCCGGTGTCGGGCGAGACGACGGTGAGCTTGGCGCGGTCCTCGGCCGACAGCGTGCGCTCGAAGTACTCGAGCAGCACGGGCTTGGCGAACAGATGGTCGACGGGTCCGTCGAAGAAGCCCTGGATCTGCGCGGCGTGCAGGTCGACGCTCATCACACGGTCGGCGCCCGCCGTCTTGAGCAGGTCGGCCACGAGGCGCGCACTGATGGGCTCGCGCCCGCGGCTCTTCTTGTCTTGGCGGGAGTACGGGTAGTACGGCGCGACGACGGTGATCCGCTTGGCCGACGCGCGCTTGGCGGCATCGAGCATGATCAGGGTCTCCATGAGCCACTCGTTCACCGGCGGCCCGAAGCTCTGGATCAGGAAGAAGTCGCAGCCGCGGATCGACACCTCGAACCGCGTGAGGATCTCGCCCGACGCGAACGTGCGGTACTCGGTCGGGACGAGCTCGGTGCCGATCGCCGCGGCGACCTCGGCCGACAGCGCGGGGTGCGATCGTCCGCCGGCGACGACGAGTCGCTTCTTCGTCTTGGCCACCAGGCCAGGAGCGATGTCGTGCTCGCGGTCGAGTTCAACCGTCTTCTTCTTGCGCGCCATCGTCCGCTTTCTGTGCGGACCGGGCGGCTGCGGCGGTCGCCGCTCCCGTACCCGGTCGGTTCTTCTCGACCCACCCCTCGACGTTGCGCTGAGGAGCGACGCTGAGAGCCAGGGCACCGGCGGGGACGTCCTTGCGGACGACGGCGCCCGCCCCGGTCTTCGCGCCGTCTCCGATCCTAACGGGCGCGACGAAGACGTTGTGCGAGCCCGTGTGCACCTCGTCGCCGATCTCGGTGCGGTGCTTGGTCAGGTCGTCGTAGTTGGCCGTGATCGCACCGGCGCCGAGGTTGACGCGGGCACCGATCGTCGTGTCGCCGATGTACGACAGGTGGGGCACCTTGCTGCCTTCCCCGATCGTGGAGTTCTTCGTCTCGACGAACGTGCCGATCTTGCCCTTCTCGCCGAGGTAGGTGCCCGGCCGCAGGTACGCGAACGGTCCGACGGTCGCCCCCGCGCCGATGACGGCCAGCGTGCCGTCGGTGCGCTTGACGGTGGCGTCCTCCCCCACTTCGCAGTCCACGAGGGTCGTGTCGGGGCCGATGACGGCACCGGATGCCACGGTCGTCGTGCCGAGCAGGTAGCTGTTCGGGAGCACCGTGACGTCGGGGGCGAGCGTGGCGTCCACGTCGATCCACGTCGTCGCGGGATCCAGGATCGTCGCGCCCGCGAGCTGCCAGCGCCGGACGGTGCGGGCGTTCAGCAGGCGCGCGGCCTCCGACAGCTGCACGCGGTCGTTGACGCCGAGCGCCGCCGCGGCGTCGGGGGCGGGCGAGGCGGCGACGGTCTCGCGGGAGTCCCGCAGGAGCCCCACGACGTCGGTCAGGTACTTCTCGCCCTGCGAGTTCGCCGTGCCCACGAGGGCGAGGTGCGTGCGCAGCGTCGTCGAGCGGAAGACGTAGACGCCCGCGTTGATCTCGGTGACGGATGCCTCTTCGGGGCTGGCGTCCTTCTGCTCGACGATGCGCAGCACCGCTCCCGACGCATCGCGGATCACACGTCCGTAGCCGGTCGCGTCGTCGACCACGGCGCTCAGCACCGTGGCCGCCGCCGAGCGCTCGTGGTGCGCGGCGACGAGGGCCGCCAGTGTGTCGGACTGGAGCAGCGGCACGTCGCCGCTGAGCACGAGCACGTCGCCGTCGAAATCGGGGATCGCGGCGAGCGCCACCTCGACCGCGCGACCGGTGCCGGGGATCTCGTCCTGATCGACGACGGTCACCGACGCGTCGGCGCCCGACACGGCCGCCGCGACGCGATCGCGGTCGTGACGGACGACCACGAGCACCGACTGCGGCGAAAGGGCGCGCGCGGTGTCGATGACGTGCCCGAGCAGCGACTTGCCGCCGATCGGATGCAGCACCTTCGGCA
>JBEVLS010000253.1:0-4120 GCA_040509015.1 Microbacterium sp. | reverse complement strand
CCGTCGACGGTGACGGTGCACGAGGTGCCGGATGCCGTGACGGCGACGTCGGACGCCCGGACGTCGGCATCCGCTCCCCGGCCGAACCAGCGCACGGCGACGTCGCGCTCCGCCGCGATGGGTGCCATCGCCGCGACGCGCGGGTCGTCGACGTTGAGGATCGCGAGGCCGCCGGGGCGGAGCGCGCGGACGAGCTCGGACTTCGCGGCGAACGTCGCCTCGATCCCGCCGAAGCCGCCCGCGTGCGCCATGCCCACCATGAGGACGACGCCGATGTCGGGTTCCACCAGTCCTGCCAGGCGGGCGATCTCGCCGGGGGCGCTCGCACCGAACTCGCTCACGAGGTAACGGGTCTTCTCGCCGACGCGCAGCATCGTCAGCGGCGCGCCCACCTCGTTGTTGAACGACGCCTTCGGCGCGACCGTCTCGCCCTGACCCTCGAGGATCCGCGCCAGGAGGTTCTTGGTCGTCGTCTTGCCGTTGGATCCGGTGATGCCGACGATGCGCAGGTCGCCGCGCTCGCGGACGTCGGCCACGACCGCGCGCGCGAGGTCTGCGAGGGCGCCGACGGCGTCCGCGACGACGATCTGACTCACGGATGCCTCGACCCGACGCTCCACGATCGCCACGACCGCGCCGCGCTCGACCGCGGCACCGACGAAGCGATGCCCGTCGGTCTCTTCACCGGGCTTGGCGACGAAGATCCCGCCCGGCTCGATCAGGCGCGAATCGGTGTCGACGGCACCGGACACGACCGTGTCGGGCGTGTCGCCCTCGATCGTGTGGAGTTCGCCGCCGAGGACGTCGGCGAGTCGTGTGAGTGTGAAGGCGATCATGGGCTCTCCGGCCGGACGCGTGCCGCTAGCCGAATTTCGGAAGCAGCGTGGTCGTCCCGGTCGACGGCATGACGCGGTAGGTCTTGAGCACCTGGGTCATGGCCTTCTGGAACGCCGTCGCGTTGGCCGCAGACGACTTTACCTTCGTCGGCTCGTCGAGCGTCACGACGACCACGTACTCCGGGTCCTCGATGGGGGCCATGCCGACCATGGTCGTGTAGTAGACGCCGCTCTTGTAGCCGCCGTTGACGAGGTCGGCCTTCTCACCGGTACCGGTCTTGCCGCCGACGCGGTATCCGGGGACGGCGAGCTGCTTGGCCATGCTGCTCTGCGCGAAGACGTTCTCGAGGATCTCGCGGGTGGAGGCGGCGGTCTGGGCGCTGATGACCTGCACGGGCTCGGGCAGATCCGGAGTGGTGACGGTGCCGTCCGCGAGCGTGCACGACTCCACGAGCGAGAGCGGCATCCGGACGCCGTCGTTGGCGATCGCGGCGTACGCTCCGGCGAGCTCGGGCATCGTGGTCGTGAGGCCCTGACCGTACGAGGTGTTGTACTTCGTCTGGTTATCCCACTGATCGGGGGTGCGCAGCTCGCCCTTGGCCTCGCCCTGGAATCCGACCGCGCTCCCCTGCCCGATGCCGAACTTCGTGAGGTAGTCGTAGCGGGTCTGGTCGTCGACCTTCTCGCTGAAGTGCGAGATGCCGGCGTTGGACGAGTCCATCAGCACACCCGCGAGCGTGTAGACGTACGCCGGGTGGCCGAATGCGTCGCGCACCCGCGCGCCGTTGGGGAACGTCTCGAACCCGGACGACACGACGGTCGACGTCGGAGTCTGGCCGCCGGCATCCATCACCGTCGCGGCCGTGAGGCCCTTGAACGTCGATCCGGGCTCGAACGTGCCCCGGAAGATCTGGCTGCTCCGGTCGCCGACGGCGGACGCCTCGAAGTTGTTCGGATCGACCGTCGGATACTCGGCGGCGGCGCGGATCTTGCCCGTGGCCGTCTCGACCACGAGGATGGACCCCCGCTGGGCGGCCATGTCCTGGACCTGTTCGGCGATCAGCTGCGTCATGTACCACTGCAGGTCGCGGTTGATCGTGAGCTGAAGCGTTCCGCCGTCGACCGCGGGCACCTCCCGATCCGTGCCGGGGATCGTGACGCCGTCCTTGCCCTGCTGATACGACCGGGAGCCGTTCATCGACGCGAGGCACGAGTCCTGCGCGGTCTCGAGTCCCTCGAGAGGATCGCCGTCGCTGCCGACGAAGCCGACGATGTTGCCGCCCACGGCACCGTCCGGATACGTGCGTGCGGGGTGCGCGATGCACGCGAGGTAGGGCACGCCGATGTCGGCGAGGGCACGCGACGGCTCGGTCTTGATGCCCTTCACGAGCAGCGCGTAGCGCGACTCCGAGTTCTCGGCCAGTGCGTCGCCGACGATCTTCTGCACGTCCTCGAGGCTCTGACCGGTGATCTCGGCGATCTCGACGGACACCTTCGACCACGGCTCGGCCTTCGACTCGCCCGCGACGATCTGCGCGTCGATCTGCGTGATGAGGAGGGGGTCGAGCTGGCAGTCGTACAGCAGGATGCTGCCGGCGAGCGTCTGCTCGTTCTCGTCGACGATGGCGCCGCGCGTCCCGTACAGCGTCTGCGATGCGCCGAACGCCTTGTCCATCGAGTCCGAGATGTGCTCGTCGGCGTTCACGACCTGGATGTCGACGAGTCGCACGAAGAAGCCGGCCAGGACCGCGAGCACCACGGCCAGCGCCACGACCGTGCGTCGTCGCGGACTTCTCGTGCTCTTCGTCGTCATGTGCTCAGTGTGTGTTCGGGGTCGGAAGACCGTCGGTGATGGGCGGCGGCGTGTTGGACACCCCGCCCGTGAGATCGGCGGGGGTCTCTTCGGGCGGCGGCGCGACGATCGTCGCATCGGGTTCGGTCACGAGGGGCGTCGAGGAGATGAGCGAGTTCGCCACCGATCCGCGGTTGTAGGCGTCGACGGACGAGATCCAGGTCGCCGCCTGCCCCGTCCCGCTCAGAGCGCCGTCGCTCAGCCGCAGGTAGTTGGGGGACTCCCCGATCACCATGCCCAGCGCCGCTGCGTTCGCGGCGAGGAACTGGGGAGAGCTGAGACCCGCGAGGTCGTCGGCCAGGATCTGGCGATCCCAGGTCAGCTGTCGCTGCTGGCTCGTGAGCGACGAGATCTCGTACGAGGTCTGCGTCGTGAGGATCGACAGGCCCATCTGGGCGGCTCCGATGAGGAACGCGCCGAGCACCGCGACGACGCCGTAGACGAGCTTGGGTCGACGTCGACGGGCCGGCTCCTCCACGACCTGGAGTCGCCGCTCGGATGCCTCTCGCCGCTTCGGCGCGATCGCCGCGAGCGACGTGGCGGTGGCATCGGCGCTCATGCGGCCGCCTCCCGCACGCGCTCGGCGGCGCGCAGTCGCACGGGCGTCGCCCGCGGATTGCGCTCGCGCTCTTCCTCGGATGCGAGTTCGGCGCCCTTGACCAGGAGCCGGAACCGGGGAGCATGCTCGGGCAGTTCGACGGGCAGTCCGCGGGGAGCGGTCGAGCGGACGGCGTCCGCGAACTCGCGCTTGACGAGACGGTCCTCGAGCGACTGGTAGGCGAGCACGACGATGCGACCGCCCACGGGCAGGATGTCGAGCGCGGACGGGATCGCCGTCTCGAGCACCGCGAGCTCGCGGTTGACCTCGATCCGCAGCGCCTGGAAGACGCGCTTGGCCGGGTGACCGGTGCGCTGCGCCGCGTACGGCGTCGCCGCGATGAGGATCTCGACGAGGCGTCCGGAGCGGTCGACCGGAGCCTCGCCTCGGGCGGCGATGATCGCGCGGGCGTAGCGGCCCGCGAGCTTCTCCTCGCCGTACCGCTCGAAGATGCGCCGCAGATCGCCCTCACCGTACGTGGCGAGCACATCGGCGGCGGTCGGACCGTCGGTCTGATCCATGCGCATGTCCAGCGGCGCGTCCTGCGAGTAGGCGAACCCGCGGTCGGCGACGTCCAGCTGGAGGGACGACACCCCCAGATCGAACAGGATGCCGTCGGCCGCCGCGAATCCCGCGGACCGCACGGCCTCGGCGATGCCGTCGTAGACCGTGTGGACGAGGGTCACACGATCGCCGAACCGGGCCAGTCGCTCCCCCGCGATCCGCAGCGCGTCGGTGTCGCGGTCGAGACCGACCAGGTGCACTCCGGGGAAGCGCTCGAGGAACGCCTCGGAGTGGCCGCCCATGCCGAGCGTCGCATCGACGAAGACGGCG
>JBEVLS010000252.1:0-11912 GCA_040509015.1 Microbacterium sp. | reverse complement strand
TGATCCGGGTCAGGTGCCGGAGCAGAAGTTGAGCGTGATCGTCGAGTGCACCGGCACGTCACCGGGCGGAAGCGACTGGGCGGAGACGGTCGGCGGGGCGTCCGCCGGGCACGCGGGATCTTCCTGCGTGGCGACGGTCAAGCCGAGATCCTCCAGCTGACGCGTCGCGGCCTCGACCGTGTAGCCGGTGACGTCGTTGATCGCGACGCGTCCCGACGCGACGACGAGATTGACCGCTGTGCCCTTCGGAATCTCGGCGGCTGCGGGCTGATCGGCCGAGATCACCGCGCCGCCGGCCAGCTGCGGGTCGTTGCGCTGCGTGACGGTGCCCAGAGTGAGACCCGCGCCCTCGAGCGCGGCGACGGCCGCATCGCGCCCGAGCCCCTCGAGCGTGGGGACGACCGAGAGCTCCTGGCCCGACGACACGTACACGCGGATCTGCTGGTCGGGGCTCACGGAAGCGCCCGCCTCGGGGTCGGTGCGGATGACGTTGCCCGCGGCGACGTCGCCGTTGGACTCGTCGACGCGGAACGCGATCAGATCGCCGTCGCCGAGCTCTTGGGCGGCGCGCTCGTAGGTCATTCCCGCGACGTCCGGCACGATGCGGGCGATCGAGGGCACCTGGCCCTCGGCGCCGCGCAGGGTGAGCACCCAGAAGAGGACGGCTGCGAGCAGGACCGCGAGCAGGGCGACGCCCGCCCAGATCCATGCGACGGGCGGGCCCGCCTGGGTGCGCTTCATCGTCGTGTCGGTGCTGAGCTGGCGCAGCGAGCGCGCGGTCTCGGCGGCCTGGCGGGGGTTGGGTCCGTAGAGCTCGCTCGTGAGCGCGCCGACCTGGCGCTTGCTCGGGGTCTTGCCGTCGATGGTGGCGTCGAGCGCCTCGCGGAAGCCCGCGGCATCCTGGTACCGCTGGAACGGATCCTTGGCCAGTGCCCGCAGGGCGACGGCGTCGAGGGCCCGAGGAACCGTCTCGTTGACCTCGGACGGCGGAAGAGGAGCCTCGCTGACGTGCTGATACGCGACCGCGACCGGGGATTCACCGCGGAAGGGCGTACGACCGGCGAGGAGCTCGTAGAGCACGACGCCCGCTGAGTAGAGGTCGGCGCGCGCGTCGACCGGTTCGCCCTTGGCCTGCTCGGGGGAGAAGTACGCGGCGGTGCCGAGGATCGCGGTCGTCTCGGCCACGGTGGACGAGCTGTCCGAGACCGCGCGCGCGATGCCGAAGTCCATGACCTTGACCTGGCCCGCGTCGGTCACCATCACGTTGCCGGGCTTGATGTCGCGGTGCACGACGCCCGCACGGTGCGAGTACTCGAGCGCCTCGAGGATGCCGTCGACGTAGCGCACGGTGTCGGGAACGGGGACGGGACCCTCGGCGATGATGTCCTTGAGCAGGGCGCCCTTGACGAGCTCCATGACGATGTAGGGCACGGGGCGAACGGTGCCGTCGGGCTGCGTCTCGGAGTCCTCGCCGGCGTCGTAGACGCGGACGATCGCGGGGTGCGCCATGCGCGACGCGGCCTGCGCCTCGAGGCGGAAGCGCGTGCGGAACGCGTTGTCGTTGGCCAGGTCGCGATCGAGGATCTTGATGGCGACTTCGCGACCGAGCGTCAGATCGTACCCGCGGTACACGCTGGCCATGCCACCGCGACCGATGGGCTCATCGATGCGGTAGCGCCCCGAAAGCACGCGCGGCTCAGCAGACACTTCACTCCCTGACATGGAACTCCAGCCAGACTAGTCGAGCGAGGCTGAGAGCATCGGTAGGACTGTTACTCGTCGCCGTCGTCGGTGGGGTCGGGAGCCGGAGCGGCCTGGATGGGGATGGTGACCTCACCGGATGCGGGCGACACGCGCTCGCCGCCCGTGCCTCCGGAGCACGTGACGGTGTACGTGACGATCACGGTGCCCGATGCACCCGCCACCACTTCGGCCGACCGGGCGTTCTGCGGGAAGGCGGGACCGTTGGTGATCTGGCCGCCCTGGATCTGGAACGTGTAGGCGCTCACGGCTCCGGTGCCCGAGGGGCAGGTGTACCCCGACCACATCAGCGTCAGCGCTGCGTTGGGCGCCACATTCTGCGGTGCTCCCTGGAAGGTCGGCGCAGCCGGGGCGGGCATCGCGACCTGGCCGCCGTAGACGTTCAGATCGATGATCGTGCCCTTCGGCACATTGCCCGTGGGGTTGACGCTGTAGACCTTGCCCTCGCTGTCCGCGTTCGGAGCGACGTCTCCGGTGACGCAGTTCGCCCCGAGCTCGAGCGCGTCCAGAGCGGCGGAGGCGGCCGTGCAGTCGAGGTTCAGCAGGTCGGCCTCGACGACGTTGACGGTCGTCGGTGTGGGCGTCGGGGTCTGTGACTGGGTGGGAGTCCGCGACGGCGTGCTCGACGAGTTCGTCGGCTCCGGCTCGGGTCCTTGGTTGGCCATGAGCGCCCAGATCGTGCCGCCCAGCACGAGGACGAGCAGCGCGATGAGCGCGATGAGCGGCCAGGTCCAGGGACTGCGCTTCTTCTTGACCGGTTCTTCCTCGGCTTCGGTCTCGCCTTCGGTCGGCGCGGGCAGCAGCCTCGTCGCGGCCGACGTGTCGGCGCCGGTGCCGAGGATCTGCGTCATGTCGTCGCCGGCGGCGCCGCCGGTGGCGATCGCGGGCACCGCGGCCACGGCTGCGGCGACATCGCCGCGGCGCAGCGCGGTCGCGGCGCGAGCGACGGCGGCCGAAGACACCGGGCGGTCCTCGGGCTTCTTGGCGATCATCGCCATGACGAGGTTCTGCACGGGCACGGCCACGGTCGGCGGGAGCGGCGGAGGCTGCTCGTTGATCTGCGCCATCGCGATCGCGACCTGCGACTCGCCCGTGAACGGGCGCTTGCCGGCGAGGCATTCGTACGCGACGATGCCGAGCGAGTACGTGTCGGTGGCGGGGGATGCCGGGTGGCCCGACGCCTGCTCGGGCGACAGGTACTGGACCGTGCCCATGACCTGACCCGTCGCCGTGAGCGGCACCTGGTCGGCGATCCGGGCGATGCCGAAGTCGGTGATCTTGACGCGGCCGTCGGGGGTGATGAGCAGGTTTCCGGGCTTGATGTCGCGGTGGACGAGTCCGGCGGCGTGGGCCGCCTGGAGCGCTGCGGAGGTCTGCGCGACGATGTCGAGCGTCTTGTCGGCGCCGAGCGCGCCGTCGCGTTCGAGGATCGTCGAGAGAGCCTCGCCGGGGACGAGCTCCATGACGAGGAACGCGCTGCCCGCCTCTTCGCCGTAGTCGAAGACGCTCGCGATGCCTTCGTGGTTCACGAGCGCGGCGTGGCGGGCCTCGGCGCGGAAGCGCTCGAGGAATCCCGGGTCGCCCATGTACTCGTCTTTGAGGATCTTGATGGCGACGGTGCGGCCGATGACGTGGTCGGTCGCCTCCCACACCTCGCCCATGCCGCCGATCGCGATCCGCGAGTCGAGCTCGTAGCGGCCGCCGAAGGTCACTCCCTGTGTCGGTCTCATCTGCCCAGCACCGCCTCCATGACCTTTTTCGCTATCGGTGCGGCGATGGATCCGCCGCTGCCCGACTGCCCCTGTCCGCCGCCGTCTTCGACGACGACCGCCACCGCAACCTGCGGGTCGTCGGCAGGTGCGAAGCCCGTGAACCACAGCGAATAGGGCTTCGACCCGTTCTCTGCGGTCCCGGTCTTTCCGGCCACCTGTACGCCGTCTATTCTTGCACCGCTTGCCACGCCGTCACTGACATTCGCGACCATCATCGCGACGAGCTCGTCGGCGATGTCCTCATCCAGCGCGCGGCCGAACTCGGTGTCGTCGTAGACGCGCTGCACCGACAGGTCGGGTCCGATCACCTGATCGACCATCCGCGGGTTCATGACGACTCCTCCGTTGGCGATACCGGCCGACACCATCGCGATCTGCAGCGGGGTGGCGGTGACCTGTCCTTGTCCGAAGCCCGACAGCGCGGTCTGGGCATCGTCCATGATCGTGCGCGGGTAGCTCGACGACGTCGAGACGAGCGGCAGTTCGAACGACCGGTCGAAGCCGTACTTCTCGGCCTCTTCGCGGATCGCCTGGTCGCCCAGCTCGACGGCGAGCTCGGCGAACGGGATGTTGCAGCTGAGCCGCAGCGCGTCGGCGATCGTGACCGTCTCGCCCTCACCGCAGGCTCCGCCGCTGGCGTTGCGCACGACGCTGCTCGACTGCGGCAGCTGGTACGACGCGGGGTTGGGCAGCGTCGACTCGGGCGTGTAGTCGCCGGAGGCGAGCGCCGCCGAGGCGACCACGAGCTTGAACGTCGAGCCCGGCGGGTTGAGGTCGCCGGCGATCGCGCGGTTGGAGAGCGGCTTGCCGGGATCGGCCTCGAGCTGGTCGAAGAGGGTGTTCACGGCGTCGGCGTCGTGCGACGACAGGAGGTTCGTGTCGTAGCTGGGGCTCGTCACCATGGCGAGGATGCGGCCCGTGGACGGTTCGATCGCCACGACACCGCCCTGCAGGTCGCCGAGGGCGTCGTAGGCCGCCCGCTGCACGTCGGCGTCGAGCGACAGCACGACGTTGGATCCGCGCGGCGGCTGACCCGAGAGGATCCGCTCGATGCGGGCGAAGAACTGCGAGCTCGCCGTTCCGCTGAGCTCCTGGTTCATGGCCCGCTCGATGCCGGTCGACGAGCCCAGCACGGGATTGATGTAGCCCGTCACCGGTGCCCACATGTCCGCGTCCGTGTAGACGCGCTGCCACGTGTAGAGGTCGTTCGAGGGCACGGAGGTCGCGATGGCGGACCCGCTCGCGATGATCGAGCCGCGCTGCACTTCGTACGAGTCGTAGAGGGATCGCCGGTTCTCGGGGTTCGCGCCGAGTTCGTCGGCCTGGACGGCCTGGATCCAGCTCGTCGAGGCGAACAGGGCGAGGAACATGACGAGCATCAGGATGCTGAGGCGACGGAGTTCTTTGGTCATGTCAGCCGATCACCACCCTCGGGCGCGAGCGCACGGCATCCGAGATCCGCAGCAGGAGAGCGACGATGATCCAGTTCGCCACGAGCGAGGAACCGCCTGCCGCCAGGAACGGGGTCGTGAGTCCCGTGAGGGGGATGAGGCGCGTGACGCCGCCGACCATGATGAACACCTGCAGCGCGATCGTGAACGACAGCCCGACGGCGAGGAGTTTGCCGAAGTCGTCCTGGCCGGCGAGGCCGATCCGGATGCCGCGGCTGGTGAACACCATGTACAGGCACAGGATCGCGAACACGCCGACGAGACCGAGCTCTTCGCCGAGAGCCGGAAGGATGTAGTCGCTCTCGGCGACCGGGGTCAGGTACGGGCGCCCCTGTCCGAGACCGGTGCCGATCAGTCCGCCGTGGGCGAGACCGAAGATGCCCGTCACCAGCTGGTAGCTCGAGTTGTCCATGAGGGCGGGGTTGAAGGCGTCCAGCCAGTTCGTGAACCGCGCACCGACGTACGGGAGCACGCGCGACGCGAGGAAGGCGCCGAGCGCGGCCAGGACGACGCCGATCAGCACCCAGCTCGTCTTGCCGGTCGCGACGTAGAGCATCGCGACGAACATGCCGAAGATGAGCAGTCCCGTGCCGAGGTCGCGCTGCATGACGATGATGCCGAGCGAGATGAGCCACAGCACGAGGAGCGGCCCCAGTTCGCGTGCGCGCGGCCACGTGAGGCCGAGGAATCGCGTGCCGACCGAGGTGAGGCTCTCGCGCGTGCGGACGAGGTAGCCGGCGAAGAAGATCGCGAGCGAGATCTTGGCGAGCTCACCGGGCTGGAAGGTGAAGAAGCCCACGTCGACCCACACGTCGGCGTTCCCGCCGCCGCTCAGGCCGGGGATGATCGGCAGGATCAGCAGCAGGATGCCCGCGAATCCGAAGATGTAGGTGTAGCGGAAGAGCACGCGGTAGTTGCGCAGCGCCACGATGACCGCGATCGCGAGCACCAGCGCGATGCCGGACCACGCGAGCTGACGGGCCGAGAACGCGTCCCATCCGTGGCGGTCCCAGTAGAGGTCCAGGCGGTAGATCATCGCGATCCCGAGCCCCGTCAGCAGGGTGGCGATCGGCAGCACGAACGGATCGGCATCCCTCGCCATGATGCGCAGCACGATGTGGGTCGCGAGCACGAGCGCGGTCAGGCTGCCGCAGTACAGCAGGAAGCTGGCGTCGATCGCACCGTCCACGCCCAGCTGGACGAGCGCCACGGCGGCGGCGTTGATGACGAACGCGAAGACGAGCAGCGCGAGTTCGCGATTGCGCTGGGTCTGCGGGACGCGGATGCGGCGCAGGGCCCGCACGACGGCGGTGTCGGCGCTCACCGCCTGGGTGTCTGCACTCACGGCTGGCCCCCCTCCATCGTCGTGATCGTGTCGACGACACCCCGCGCCCGGTCGAGCGAGCCGGCGTAGATCGTCTGCTCGATGCGCTCGCGGGTGAACTCCGAGAGCGTATCGAGTCGGATGCCGGTGTCTTCGTACACCTCGGACAGCGAGATCGGACCGATGGTCTGCTGGATGCCGCGGAAGATGACGACCGAGTCGTCGTCGGCCCCGACGTAGTAGCGGGTCTGCGTCCACTGATAGGCCCCGAACAGGCCGGCGGCGATCACGACGAGCACCAGGGCGAGGCTCACGATCCAGCCGACGCGTCGACGGCGACCGCGCCGGCGGTCCTCCTCGATGAGCTCCTCGAGGAACTCCGCCGCGGGCTCGAAATGCGTCGGCTCGTTCGCCGCCTGGCGATTGGGGTGCAGCCAGCTCGTGCGCCCGGGGCGAGCCGCGGGGACCTCGATGCCGATCGGGTTCGAGGCCGAGCCGACGATCGTCGGGGTGCCCGAGAAGAGAGGGTGCTGCCCGCCGACGTCGACGATGACGATCGTGACGTTGTCGGGGGCGCCGCCGTCGAGCGCCTGCTTGAGGAGCTGATCGGCGGTGCGACCGGGCGCGAGTCCGAGTCCGAGCGCCTTCGCCGTGTGCGGATCGTCGACGACGCCGGAGAGGCCGTCGGAGCACAGCAGCCAGCGGTCGCCCGCCTGGGTGGGCATGATGAAGGTGTCGAGCTCCGGATCGGGGTCCATGTCGCCGAGCACACGCATCAGGACGGAGCGCCGCGGGTGGTAGCGGGCCTCTTCGGGGGTGATGCGGCCGGAGTCGACGAGCCGCTGCACGAAGGTGTGATCCGTCGTGATCTGCGTCAGCGCGCCCTCGCGGTACAGATAGATCCGAGAATCGCCGATGTGGGCGATGACGGCGTAGTCGTCGACCATCAGCAGCGCGCTCACGGTCGTTCCCATGCCGGCCAGCTCGGGCCGCACGTGCACCGTGTCGATGAGCTCGGTCGCCGAGTCGGCGATCGCGTCGCGCAGTGCCTTCTCGGCTTCGGGCGGCGACGTGTACGGACGATCGACGCGCTCGAGGCGGGCGACCGCGAGGCTCGAGGCCACGTCTCCGCCGGCGTGACCGCCCATGCCGTCGGCGACGACGAACAGGTTCGATCCGGCGTAGCCGGAGTCCTGGTTGTTGGAGCGCACTTTGCCCGTGTGCGAGATAGCGACGCTCGAGCCCTGGAAGACCATACGGGAGGGGGCTACTTCCGCAGTTCGAAGGTCGTCGCGCCGACCTTGATCGGCGCACCGACCGCGACCGCCACGGGCGCGGCGACGCGCGCACCGTCGTGCCACGTGCCGTTGGTCGAGTCGAGATCCTGAAGCATCCACTGCTCGCCCCACAGCACGAGGCGCGCGTGGTGGCTCGAGGTGTAGTCGTCGCGGATCACGAGGCCCGATTCGCTCGAGCGGCCGATCGTGAGCGGTTCGGTGCCGAGCGGCAGTTCGAGGCCGGCCTTGGGTCCGCTCGTGATGACGATGCGTGCGGCCGTGTCGGTCGTCGCCGGGCCGCCGGCGCCGCCCTTCGCGACCGGCCCTGTGGGGGCGACCGGGGCCGTGGCGCGCGCGGGCGACGGTGCCGCCGGGGCGGCGACCGCAGCCGCGGGCGTCGCGCCTGCGACGGCCTCGGGCAGCTTGCGCACCTTGACGCCGAACAGGTCGGCGCGGAGCGAGTAGATGACGCCGAACACGAAGAACCACATCAGCAGCAGGAAGCCGATGCGCAGCAGGAGCAGAGTCAGTTCGCTCACGCCAGGGGTCCCTGCTCTCGGAGATCGAAGGCCCGGGTCGCATCGCTCGCGGGCGTCGTCGGCTTCGGCGGGGCGGTCTGGGCGACGACGCGGAACACGATGTCGGTGCGACCGATCGTCACGGTCGCGTCGGGTTCCAGCGGCGCCTCGGTGACCTTGCGGCCGTTCAGCGACGTGCCGTTGGTGGAGTTCATGTCGCGCACCATGGCGCGCTCGCCGTCCCACAGGATCTCGACGTGCTTGCGGCTGGTGCCGGCATCCGAGATCGTGATGTCGGCGTCGCTGCCGCGGCCGATGACGGTGCGGGCTTTGACGAGCGGATGCCGGCGACCCTCGACGTCGACCACGCCGCGCCACGCCACGCGACCCTGCGCGGTGGAGGACTCGACCCGCAGCGTGCCCGTCGCCTGCTGCTCGTCGCGCACGAGCGAGATCGACACGGGTCCGGCGAACGAGTAGCCCTGCTTCTTGGCGTGCTTCTGCACCAGCGTGTGCAGCTCTTCGATGAGCGCGTCGCCCAGGCCCGCCATCTTGGCGTCGTCGGCGGGCGAGAGGTGCACCGTGAAGGTGTTGGGCGCCAGGATGCGGTCGCGACTCACGACGGCAGCCTTCTTGTCGAGCTCGCTGCGCAGGGCGGAAGCGATCTCGACCGGCTGGATGCCGCTGCGGAAGGTCTTGGCGAACGCGCTGTTCACGGCGCGCTCGAGACTCTTCTCGAAGCTGTCAAGTAGGCCCACGGAGCTCCTCATGCAGGGGTGCCAGGTGGGTACATGCTAATTGCACAGGCTGTACGTTCCGGGGATTCGCCGTTTCCCGGCCCCTACCCGCCTTCGAAACCCGCCCTCTCACCGTGATATCCTCGGGAGGTTGACTACGGCGCCCCAGGGCGACGCAGGACGCGCGAGTGGCGGAATAGGTAGACGCGCTGGCTTCAGGTGCCAGTGCCCGCAAGGGCGTGGGGGTTCAAGTCCCCCCTCGCGCACAGACCGTCGAAAGGCTCCCGGAAGGGGGCCTTTCGTCGTTTCAGACCCCGTCCAGTGCCGGCAGGAGGGCGTACACGACCTCGTCGACGTCTCGTCCGACGCCGGGGGCGAAGACGGCGTTGCGCGAGACTTCGGTGAAGCCGTTGTGCTCGAGCACCGCGACGGCCGCGGCGTTGTGCGCGGCGACGCGGGCGTAGAGGGGTCGCTCGGGTTCGCGCGAGACGAGAAGCGCGAGGGCTTCGGATGCCACGCCGCGCCCCCAGGCGTGGCGGGCGAGCCAGACACTCACCTCACGATCGCCGTCGACGGAGAAGACGGCAGCCGTGCCGGCGAATCCGCCTCGCTCCGTGACCACGGTGTAGACGACCTCATCGGTGGCGCGCTCGCGGGCGATCCATCCGTCGAAGGCATCGCGGTCGTGCGGATCCGCGGTGGTGAACGCGGCCAGGGCGATCGCCTCGGGATCGCGCATCATGTCGAAGATCGCGTCGAGGTCGTCGTCGTCGAGGTCCCGCAGCTCGATGTGGCTCACGGCCCCACCGTACCGATCGACGTGCGTCACGAGAACCCGTGCAGCTCGCGCATCAAGGACTCCGCGGCGTCCCGGTCGCGGGCGATGACGGCATCCTTCAACCGCTCGTACGAGGCGGTGCGGGCGATGGGGCACTCGATGTGCGGATGCCAGTCGGCGAGGTTGCGACGGATCGCCATCTCGGCCTCTCGCATCATCGTCACGAACGCCACGTTGCCGGAGGCGAGCACGACGTGCTGGAAGAACTCGGTGCTCGCCGCCATGACTCCGGCATGGTCGTCGGCGCGCGACGCCTCGATCACGGCGTCCAGCCGCGCGATCGTCGTGGCGAGCGAGCCGTCGTCGCAGCGCTCCAGCGCCAGTCGCAGGCAGGTGGCCATCGTGTACGCCACGAACTCGTCCGTGTCGCGGACCACGCGCTCGTCCGGCACCGACACGCGCGTGTAGCGGTTCGGCGACACCTCGATGAGTCCGCTGCGAGCGAGTCGCTGCAGGGCCTCGCGCACGGGCGTGCGCGACACGCCCAGCCGCTCGGCGAGCTCGTGGTCGCGCAGGCGCTCGCCCGGCGACAGCGTGCCGTCGAGGATCGCCTCGCTGAGAGTCGTGTAGACCTCGTCGCCGAGCACCGCTCCGCGCGGGTCCAGAGGGCTGAGGGGGGTGGCCATGAGTGGCTCAAGTGTAGGCCCCGGATGCGCGTGAATACACCCCGCTCCGGAGGTTCGGACGGTCGGTTCGCGGGGCTCGGAACCGCTCGCCGGGAGACTGATATATCGGTAGAGTGTGCCTGTCACGCCTGGCGTGACCTATCCGGGGGGATCCGTCGACGCCCGGGCTTCGAGCTCAGCTCGGCCCGGGCGTCCGATGGGCCGTGCCCGCTGTGTGCAACATTTGTGTCACCATCCTTCATCGCACTCCGCACGTGTCGCCGGGCTTCGTTACCGTGAGGAACGACTCGCGCAGGAGGCGCGGGCATGCAGGGAACGGCATTTCATGGCAACGCAGGGCACTGTCAAGTGGTTCAACTCCGAAAAGGGCTTCGGCTTCATCGCGCCTGACGAGGGTGGCGCCGACGTCTTCGCGCACTACTCCGCGATCGACGCGGGCGGCTACCGCTCGCTCGAAGAGAACCAGCGCGTCGAGTTCGAGATCGCGCAGGGGCCGAAGGGCCTTCAGGCGGAGAACATCCGCCCGATCTGATGCGAGACGCGTGGTGCGGCGCATCCGCACCACGCGCCGCGTCGAGACGAGAACGTCAGTCGCGATCGCCGCGCACGAGCTCCAGTCCCGCTCCCGCGAACTGGCGCAGCGTGGCATCCGGCAGGAATGCGCGCGTGAGACCCGCACCGATCCTGGTGAGGTCGCTCTCGTCGCGGAAGAGCAGGTACATGGTCTCGTAGCGCGGGTGGAACTTCTCCTTGAAGCGGTGCAGGGACCGGAACCCGTACACGGGTTCGAGCGCCTCGGCGAGGCGGTCCGACAGGGCGGCGATCGCACCGGCATCCGGTGGATAGTCGTGCGCGAGCGGCGCTCCTGACAGCGACAGGATCTGCGCGCCCTCTTCGGAGAAGTGCTTGGCGGACGACCCGATGAGGAACTCCATCACGGGTCCGAAGCCGCCGTCCCGACGACGCATGAGGTCCAGCGTCCACCCGTGCACGGTGTCGCCCTCGCCGAAGACCGGCAGCCACGAGAGGAACCCGTCGACGTCGCCGTCGGCCGAGATCGCGAGCGCGAGCCGAACCTCCGGGTCCTCCGCCTCGACGAGGGTGCCGAGGGTGAAGCCCATCTCGGGCAGCCCCTTGTCGCCGACCCACATCTCCGAGATGGCGCGCAGCTGCTGCTGGACGCCCCACGGCTCGTCCTTCAGCCGGGTCATCCGGAAAGTGACGCTCTCGCGGTCGGCGCGGTTGATGGCCTGACGCACCGCCGCCCACGGCTTGCCGGTGAACTCCAGCCCCGGCAGGTCGACGATCGTGTCGTCGGCGACCACGATCGACCGCCACCCGTGGGGCACGGCGTCCTTCGTCGCGTCCCCGGCGCTGAAGAAGCAGGGGGCCAGTCCTGCCCCTTCGGCGGCGAGGATGAACTCGCGCACGCTTTCGGGGCGGGATGCCACGGGCCCGAGCGGGTCCGCGAGGGCGAGGGCCACGCCGGCGCGCTTCTGGTACGCGACGATGCCCGACGAGGTGCGGGCGTAGCTGTTGCCGTCCCACGTCGTCATCCACGACAGCGTCCCGCCCCCGTCGGCGCGCAGCATCGCCTTGACGTCGTCG
>JBEVLS010000251.1:0-5937 GCA_040509015.1 Microbacterium sp. | reverse complement strand
AATAGTGTTTCGGCGGCCATAGCGTGAGGGAAACGCCCGGTTACATTCCGAACCCGGAAGCTAAGCCTCACAGCGCCGATGGTACTGCAGGGGGGACCCTGTGGGAGAGTAGGACACCGCCGGACTTCTTTCGAGAAAAGGCCACCCAATGCTGGGTGGCCTTTTCGCGTTTACGGACCGATTGCCTCCGGGCACACCACCGAGGAGGATCGAGACATGGCAGAGCAGCAGCCGCGCGAGGACGACTCGCGCCCGCAGCGATCGCGCAGCGCCGGTGATCGATCCCGTGGCGGAGCTTCAGCTGACCGTAAGCCGGCAGGCGCTCGCGATGGTGAGCGCAAGCCGTACGTGAAGCGCGACGGCGATCGCAAGCAACCCCCTCGTGACGGAGAACGGAAGCCGTACGTGAAGCGCGACGGGGACCGGCCGTACGTCAAGCGCGATGGCGACCGTCCTTATGCGAAGCGCGACGGTGACAAGAAGCCGTACGTGAAGCGCGATGGCGATCGTCCCTATGCCAAGCGCGACGGCGACAAGCCGTATGCCAAGCGCGACGGCGACCGTCCGTATGCGAAGCGTGACGGTGACAAGAAGCCGGACGTGAAGCGCGATGGCGATCGTCCCTATGCCAAGCGCGACGGCGACAAGCCTTATGCCAAGCGCGACGGCGCCGGTCGCGGCGGTCCGCGCCCGACTCGTGGTGGCGCCGATCGTCCTGATCGTGCGACGCGTCCGGAGGAGATCCGGTCAATCCGTCCGCGCCACGACGACCCGATCATCGCGGACGACGTCACTCCGCAGGAGCTCAACGGCGCCGCGCGCAACGAGCTCAAGACTCTGAGCAAGGAGAACGCCGAAGGCGTGGCACGTCATCTCGCGATGGCGGCGCGTCTGATCGACGACGATCCGGCGCTGGCTCATCAGCACGCTCTCTCGGCGTCGCGCCGAGCCGGCCGCATCGGCATCGTGCGCGAGACCCTTGCGATCACGGCGTACGCGACCGGCGACTACGCATTGGCGCTTCGCGAGCTGCGCACCTTCCGGCGGATCTCGGGGCGCGACGACCAGATCGCCCTCATGGTCGACAGCGAGCGCGGCGTCGGGCGTCCCGACCGCGCACTCGAGCTGGGCAGGTCCGTCGATCGCGCGAGCCTGCCGGTCGATGTGCGCGTCGAACTCGCGATCGCGATGTCGGGTGCGCGACTCGATCTCGACCAGCCCGACCGGGCTCTTCTCGAACTCGACATCCCCGAGCTGGATCCCGATCGCGCCTTCGAATGGAGCCCGGGCCTCTTCGCCGCACGCGCCGCGGTACTCGAGGAGCTCGGTCGTCAGGACGAGGCCGACACCTGGCAGCGTCGTGCGATCATCGCCGCCGACGCATTGGACGCGGCCAGCGGCGTCGACGACCTCGAGACGGTCTTCGTCGAGGAGATCTTCGAGGAGCCCGACGAGGACACCTCCGAGCCCGAGGAGACCTCGGTGCCCGACGAATCCGCCGATGACGACGACCAACTCGCTTCCGCAGCGGTCGATCTTCCGGTGGAGCCCGAGCGTGCCGGCGACGTCGGATCCCAGGAGGAGCCGTCCATCGAGGACGAAGTCGCCGAGATCCTCGCCGAGGCCGGCGTCGACGAAGAGTCCACCGACTGATGGCGCTTTTCGGACGGGGCCGGACCGCGGCTCCGATCGACGGCGTCGATGTGATCCTGGCCGACCTCGACGGCGTCGTGTACGCCGGAGCAGGAGCGCTTCCCTACGCGGTCGAGAGCCTGAACCGTGTGCGGGAAGGACGACGACTCGGGTTCATCACGAACAACGCCTCCCGCACCGACGCGTCGGTGGCCGCCCACCTGTCTGAGCTGGGGCTGCCCACGGTGGCGGACGACGTCGTGACCAGCCCGCAAGCCGCGATGCGACTGCTGACGCAACGCGTTCCCTCGGGGTCGACCATTCTCGTCGTCGGGGGAGAGGGCCTCGTGACCGAGGTCGAGAAGGCCGGGTTCGTCGTCACCCGGAGCGCAGAGGACTCCCCGGCTGCGGTCGTGCAGGGATTCGCCCCGGAAGTGGGATGGACGCAGCTCGCCGAAGCCGCCTTCGCTCTGAAGGTGCCGGAGGACGAGGGCGGCATCCCTTGGATCGCGACGAACACCGACTGGACGATCCCGCAGTCGCGGGGCGTCGCGCCCGGCAACGGCACTCTCGTCTCGGCCGTCCACACGGCGGTCGGCCGACTCGCCACCGTTGCGGGCAAGCCCGAGGTGCCGATCTTCCACGAGGCCGTCGCCCGGTTCAGCGCGGCGCACCCTCTGTTCCTCGGCGATCGGCTCGATACCGACATCCTCGGAGCGAACCGCGCCGGCATCGCGTCCGCGCTCGTGCTGACCGGCATCGACCGGCCCAAGCACGTGCTCGCCGCGCCTGAGGGCTCGCAGCCGACCTTCATCCTCGGCGATCTGCGCGAGCTGACCGAGCCCTACCCTGAGGCACGGGTGCGAGACGGTGTCGTGACGGTGCGGGGCGCGAGCGTCCGGATCGACGGTCCCGACGTGGTCATCCTGTCCGAAGGCGACGAGCCCATCGATCTGCTGCGCGCCGGCGCGAAGGCGATCTGGGACACCGGGCGGGCGATCTTCGGATTCCGTGTGCCCGAGCGGCTCTACGTCGATCCGTTCCATCGCCCGTGACGTCGCATCGCCGTGAGGGTCATGCGACGTATCCTGGCGGCATGGATGCCACGGACGGACACGACGACACCCGCAGCGATCTGCTGTCCACGCTCGAGGTGATCGAAGACCAGCCGCTGTCCGCGCGCGCGGCGGCGTACGAGTCGCTCCACGACGCCCTCTCCCGTCGCCTCGATTCGGGGCCGGCGAACGCCCCTCGCCCGTGAGTCCGCGGCTCGACGCCGCTCTCGCCGCGCGCGGGCTCGCCCGTTCCCGCACGCACGCGGCATCCCTCATCGCGCAGGGCCTCGTGAGCGTCGACGGCCGCCCGGTGGTCAAACCCTCCACTCCCGTCGATGACGCGGCAGTCCTCGAGGTCGCCGGGGCGGACCACTACGTGAGCCGGGCCGCGCACAAGCTGATCGCCGGGCTCGATGCGTTCGGCGTCGACGTGTCGGCTCGGGTCGCGCTCGACATGGGCGCGTCGACGGGCGGCTTCACCCAGGTGCTGCGCGAGCGCGGCGCGGATCCGGTCATCGCGGTCGACGTCGGACACGACCAGCTCGCCCGCGACATCGCCGCCGATCCCGGCGTGATCGCGATCGAGGGGTTCAACGTGCGCTTCATGACGCCCGAGAGCCTCACGGAGGCGAGCGGAGTGGACGCGGCGCCGACGGTCGTCACCGGGGATCTGTCGTTCATCTCGCTCGGACTCGTGCTGCCTGCGGTGCGGTCGGTGGCGGCATCCGACGCCGATATCGTCCTGCTCGTCAAGCCGCAGTTCGAGGTGGGGCGCACCGCGGTGAAGGGCGGTCTCGTGACGAATCCCGTCCTTCGAGCGGATGCCGTGGCAGGCGTTCTGTGGCAGGCGTGGGATGCCGGGCTCGGCGTCCTGGGCATCGTCTCCTCCCCGATCGCGGGTACGCACGGGAATGCCGAGTACATCGTCCATCTTGCGCCGGGGCGGGGAAGCAATCCGACAGAATGGTTGAGCACCGTGAACCGACTGGCGGGGAGCCCATGACACAGCCGCAGCGCAGCATTCTCGTGGTCGCGCACGCGCGCCGCGACGACACCGTGCGCGCCGCGGCACGCGTCATCGACGCCCTGCGTGAAGCGGGGGCCCGGCCCGTGCTCGCGCCGGACGACGCGCTCGAGCTCGCCGAGGCGCAGCCCGCACTCGCGGGGATCGCGCGTCTGGGGATCGAGGTGCCCGTCGACGAGCTCGAACTAGCGATCGTCCTCGGCGGCGACGGCACGATCCTGCGCGCCGCGGAGCTCGTGCGCGAGGGGACCGCGCCCGTGCTCGGCATCAACATGGGCCATGTCGGGTTCCTCGCCGAGATCGAGCGCGACGACATGGACGACGCCGTCCGGCGGGCGATCGCTCGCGACTACCAGGTGGAGGAGCGCCTCGCGCTCCAGGTCCGGGTGAAAGACACCGTCGACGCCGTGATCTACGAGACCTGGGCTCTGAACGAGGCCACCGTCGAGAAGGCGAGTCGCGAGCGGATGCTCGAGGTGGTCATCGAGGTCGACGGAAGACCGCTGTCCTCCTTCGGCTGCGACGGGGTCGTCGTGTCGACGCCCACCGGTTCGACCGCATACAACTTCTCGGCGGGCGGACCCGTGATCTGGCCGACCGTCCAGGCCATCTCGGTCGTGCCGCTCTCGGCGCACGCGCTGTTCGCGAAGCCCCTCGTCGTCGGGCCCGATCACGCCGTCGCGATCGAAGTCCTCGAGCGCACCAACGGCGTCGGCATCCTGTGGTGCGACGGGCGCCGCTCGCACGAACTGCCTCCCGGTGCCCGCGTGGTCGTGCGTCGATCCGAACGCCCCGTGCGCCTGGCCCGACTGCATCCCGCCCAGTTCACCGACCGTCTCGTGCGCAAGTTCAGACTGCCCGTCGAGGGCTGGCGCGGACCCGCCGGCCCCGTGGGCGACTCGCGCGGCGCCGCCGGCGCAGAAGGCGACTTCGCACCGTGATCGAAGAGATGCGCCTGCGCGACCTGGGGGTCATCGCCGAGGCGACGCTTCCCATGGGCACGGGTTTCACGGCGATCACCGGTGAGACCGGCGCCGGCAAGACGATGGTCGTCACCGGTCTGGGTCTGCTCCTCGGGCAGCGCGCCGATTCGGGGGCCGTACGGGCCGGAGCGGCGCAGGCGTCGGTCGACGGCGTCTGGATCGTGGACGACGAGGGCGCCGTGGCCGACCGGGTGCGCGATGCCGGAGGAGACCTCGAGCCCCTCGGCGGAGGCCGCGCCGAGCTCTACATCGGTCGATCCATCTCGAGCGAGGGCAGGGGGCGAGCGTCGGTGGGCGGACGAGCCGCCCCGGCCGGAGTGCTGTCCGACCTCGCCGAGCATCTCGTGGTGGTGCACGGCCAGTCCGAGCAGCTGCGGCTGAAATCGTCGGCCGCGCAGCGCGAAGCGCTGGACCGCTTCGGCGGCGACGCCGTCCACTCGGCACTGGCCGAGTACCGCACCGCGTACGAGAAATTCCGCACCCTCGAGCGCGACCTCACGACTCTCATCGACGACCGAGACGAACGGGCGCGCGAGGCCGAGACGCTGCGCGCGCAGCTCGCCGAGATCGAGCAGATCGCACCGATGGCCGGCGAGGACGCCGATCTCGCCGTGCGCGCCGAGCGCCTCGCCAACGCCGAAGACCTTCGTCTGGCTGCGGCGACCGCCCACGAGGCGCTCTCGGGGGACGGAGAGCAGCCCGACGCGGGCTCATTGCTCGCCGACGCGCGGCGCACGCTCGAGCGCGTGCCCGATCCCGCGCTCGAAGAGCTCGCGTCCCACATCGCCGACCTCGGCTATCGCACCGCCGACGTGGCTGCGGCCCTCGCCGCCTATCTCGCCGACCTCGACGAGACGGGTCCGCACGAGCTCGCCGCCGTCGAAGAGCGCCGTGCCGCGGTGAACGCCCTCGTGCGCGTACACGGCAGCCTCGACGAGGCCATCGGCCTGCTCGGCACCGGCTCGGCACGCCTGGCAGAGCTCGACGACGACGGCGACCGCATCGAGCGGCTCACGAGTGAACGCGATGCCGCGGCATCCGTCGTCGACTCCACCGCGACGGCGCTCACGGCCGCGCGCACCGAGGCAGCCGGCCGGCTCTCGGTCGCGGTGACGGCAGAGCTCCGCGCGCTCGCGATGCCCGATGCGCGCATCGAGGTGTCGGTGTCGCCCGGCCACGAGTCTGCGGCGGGCCGCGACGACGTCGCGATCCTGCTCGCCCCGCACCCCGGCGCCGAGCCTCG
>JBEVLS010000250.1:0-3123 GCA_040509015.1 Microbacterium sp. | reverse complement strand
GAAAGCTCGACGACCACGCGGTCCTCGGGAATGATGCGGATGTAGTTCTGCCGCATCTTTCCGGAAATCGTCGCGAGGACCTTGTGTCCGTTGGTGAGCTCGACGCGGAACATCGCGTTGGGCAGCGCCTCGGAGATCACACCCTCGATCTCGATGACTCCGTCTTTCTTCGCCATACGCTCGCTAACACTCGTGCAGACCGGTCGGTCTGCGTTGGATGGGGATTGCGGTGCCTCGACACGCCAATGAAGGCGCAAGGCACCAAAGATCAATCATACGTGATATCGGATGCCGCGGCAAACCAGCGCCGCCACGGCCCCGCCGGGGTCGGCGGGGCGCGGCATCCGTCAGTTCATGCGATCGACGAGGTCGGCCTGCGGGTCGCCCGTCAGCGTGAGGTATTCGCCGTTGACGAGGACCGTCGGGGTGCCCGCTCCCCCGGTGTCGGGGTTCTCGGGGATCTTCTGCGTCTGCTCCTCGACGAACGAAATGTAGGTGCCGTCGGCGACGCATGACGCGATGTCGCCGGCGCCGGCATCGGAGGCCATCGAGATCAGCTCGTCGTCGGTCTGCCCGGCGCCGGTGGGGTTCGTGGCGAACAGCGCCCGCATGAAGGGATAGGCCGCGTCCGGGGTCGTCTCGGCGACGCAGTACAGCGCGTTCGCCGAGCGCTTCGAGAAGTCCGTGCCCGACGCGCTGTTGAGACCCGGCAGCGCGACCGGCAGGAGGTTGATCGTGACGTCGCCCTGCTCGAGCAGGTCGTCGATCGTGGGGCCGTAGAGCTCCTCGAACTCCTGGCAGTGCGGGCAGTAGAAGTCGAACCAGATGTCCAGCTCGTTCGCACCGGATCCGGCGACGATCGCCCCTGTGTCGGAGTCGATGCCGGAACCCTCGGGACGGGGTCCTGGAGCATTGGCGGCGTTGTTGAAGACGATGACGAGGACGCTCACGACGACGAGCACCACGACGACGGCCACGCTGATCCAGATCGCGAACCAGTTGGGTTTGCGTGCCTGTGCCTGTGCCATGACTTCCTCTCCGGCGTCAGCCGATGGGTCTGGGGGTGATGCCGAACGGCGCGAGACCCGCGGCGCCGCCGTCGGGTGCGGTCAGCACCCAGATGCCGTCATCGTGCACCGCGACGCTGTGCTCCCAGTGGGAACCGGCGGTGCCGTCGACGGTGGACACGGTCCAGTCGTCGTCTTCGATGAACGTGGCCTGGTCGCCGATGACGACCATCGGCTCGATCGCGAGCACGAGGCCGGGCTTGACCTCGGGGCCGAGGTCGGACACCCGGTAGTTGAAGACCGACGGCGATTCGTGCATCTTGCGACCGATGCCGTGTCCGACGTAGTCGCGCAGGATGCCGTAACCGCCGTCGGGCGCGTGGTCGTCGATGTAGCCCTGGATCGCCGAACCGATCTCACCGATCCGCTTCGCCGACGCGAGTGCCGCGATGCCGGCCCAGAGCGACCCCTCGGTCACGTCGGACAGTCGCTGCCGCGCGGCGACGACGTCGGGCCTGGAATCGTCCGGGATCACGACGCTGAAAGCGGAGTCGCCGTTCCATCCCTGGTACTCCGCGCCGGCGTCCACCGAGACGATGTCTCCCGGCTCGAGGACGCGGCCGCCCGGGATCCCGTGCACCACCTGCTCGTTGACCGACGTGCAGATCGTGTGGCGGTAGCCGCGCACCATCTGGAAGTTCGAGACCGCTCCGCGGGAGGTGATGACGGCGGATGCCGCAGCATCCAGCTGCCCCGTGGTGACACCGGGGGCGATCAGTGCGCGCGCCGCGTCGAGCGCCGCCGCCGTGATCAGACCCGGTTCCACCATCGCCCGCAGCTGAGCGGGCGACTTGTAGATCGAGCGGCGCAGCCCCACGTCAGGCGACGGCGGCGCGGACGATGCCGCGGGCTTCGAGGGCAGCGATGATGCGGTCGGTCACGGCGTCGAGCGAGCCGACCCCGTCGATCAGGTCGACGATGCCACGGTCGCGGTAGACCTGGACGATCGGCTCGGTCTCGCGCTCGTAGATCGAGAGGCGGTTGGCGATGACCTCTTCGGTGTCATCGGTGCGGCCCTGTTCGAACGCACGACGCGTCAGGCGGTCGATGCTGACCGCACGGTCGACGTCGAGCACGATGACGGCATCGATGGCCTCGTCGCGCGGCTCGAGGAATCCGTCCAGAAGCCCCACCTGGGTGAGGTTGCGGGGGAAGCCGTCGAGCAGGAAGCCCTGACCCGTGTCGCCCTGGTTGAGCCGGTCGCGGAGCACCTCGAAGGTCAGCGCGTCCGAGACGAGGTCGCCGTTCGCGATCACGGCCTTGACCTGCCGGCCGAGCTCGGTCTCGCCCTTGATGTGCTCGCGGAACACGTCGCCGGTCGACACCGCGGGGATTGCGAAGATCTCGCCGATGCGCTCCGCCTGCGTTCCCTTGCCCGAGCCCTGCGGACCCACGATCAGCAGACGCGGCGCCTGAGCGGCGGGACGCTCGTGAGCGCGGTGCTTCTCGCCCTCGACGTGGTGCTCCTTCTCGCCGAAAGCGAGGTGGCCTTCCTGACGGTCGTGGTGCGGGTGCTGGGGGGTGTTCGTCATCGCAGGAGCCCTTCGTAGTGACGCTGCTGGAGCTGGGCGTCGATCTGCTTCACCGTCTCGAGGCCGACGCCGACGATGATCAGGATGGATGCGCCGCCGAACGGGAAGTTCTGGTTCGCCCCCACGGTGGCCAGGGCGACCAGCGGGATCAGCGCGATCAGGCCGAGGTAGATCGAGCCCGGGAGCGTGATGCGCGTCAGGACGTAGTCGAGATACTCGGCCGTGGGACGCCCGGCGCGGATGCCCGGGATGAAGCCGCCGTACTTCTTCATGTTGTCGGCGACCTCGACCGGGTTGAACGTGATCGCGACGTAGAAGTAGGTGAACCCGACGATGAGCAGGAAGTAGACCGCCATGTAGAGCGGGTGATCGCCGGAGACGAGGTACTGCTGGATCCAGGTGACCCAGCCGGGGACCTCTTCGCCCGGCTGCGGCTGGTTGAACTGCGCGATGAGCGCGGGGATGTACAGCAGCGACGAGGCGAAGATGACGGGCACGACGCCGGCCATGTTGACCTTGATCGG
>JBEVLS010000249.1:0-5337 GCA_040509015.1 Microbacterium sp. | reverse complement strand
CCCGAGCAGCTGCTGACCTCGGGCGTGACGCCGGGCCTGGTGCGGCTCTCGGTCGGTCTGGAGAACATCGACGACCTCAAGGCCGACCTCGAGCAGGCACTCGCCGGATCGGTCGGACCGATGCCGCCGTGATCAGGCGCGGGCGGCCTCCGACACGCGGCGGGCGGCGGCCAGCGCCTGCTCGAGGTCGGCCTTGAGGTCGTCGATGTTCTCGAGCCCCACCGACAGACGCACGAGGCCGGGCGTCACTCCCGAGGTCAGCTGCTGCTCGGGCGTGAGCTGCGAGTGCGTCGTCGACGCCGGGTGGATGACGAGCGAGCGCACGTCGCCGATGTTGGCGAGGTGGCTGAAGAGCGTCAGCGAGTTGACGAACTCCCGGCCCGCCTGCACGCCGCCCTTGAGCTCGAACGACAGCACCGCGCCGACGCCCTTGGGCGCGTAGTTGTTGGCCGCGGCGTACCAGGGCGAGGTCGGAAGGCCCGAGTAGTTCACCGACGCGACGTCCGAGTGGTTCTCGAGCCACTCGGCGATCTCCTGGGCGTTCTGCACGTGGCGCTCGATGCGCAGCGACAGCGTCTCGATGCCCTGGATGAGCAGCCACGCGCTCTGCGGCGAGATCGCCGCTCCGAGGTCGCGCAGCAGCTGCACGCGGGCCTTGATGATGTAGGCCAGTCCGTCGCCGACGGCGGCGGTGTAGGACGCACCGTGGTAGCTGGGGTCCGGAACCGTCAGGCCCGGGAAACGGTCGACGTTCTCGGACCAGGCGAACGTGCCGCCGTCGACGATGACGCCGCCGATGACCGTGCCGTGTCCGCCGAGGAACTTCGTCGCGGAGTGGATGACGATGTCGGCGCCGAACTCGAACGGCTTGATGAGGTACGGCGTCGCGATCGTGTTGTCGACGATCAGCGGCACGCCGCTCTCGTGGGCGACGTCGGCGACCGTGCGGATGTCGAGGACGTTGATCTTCGGGTTGCCGATCGTCTCGGCGAAGAAGAGCTTCGTGTTCGGGCGGACGGCGGCGCGCCACTCCTCGGGGTCGTCCTGGTTCTCGACGAACGTCGTCTCGATGCCGAGCTTGGCGAGGGTGTACTTGAAGAGGTTGTAGGTGCCGCCGTAGATCGACGACGACGAGACGATGTGGTCGCCGGCCTCGGCGATGTTGAGCACCGCGAAGGTCTCGGCGGCCTGGCCGCTGGCGACCAGGAGCGCGCCGGTGCCGCCCTCGAGCGCGGCGAGGCGCTCTTCGACGACCGCCTGCGTGGGGTTCTGGATGCGCGTGTAGATGTTGCCGAACTCGGCCAGCGCGAAGAGGTTCGCGGCGTGGTCGGCGTTGTCGAACACGTAGGACGTGGTCTGGTAGATCGGCGTCGCACGCGCCTTCGTGACCGGATCGGGCGCGGCGCCCGAGTGGATCTGCTTGGTCTCGAAACGCCAGTTCTCGGGTGCGGACATGAAGTACTCCTGAAGGTTCGGGTGTCGGGATCGTCACGCCGCTTCGCGTGCGTTCGCGGTCACTAGCGACAGTAGGACGCGGCGATCCCGGCGACAACGGCGGGGAAATCCTGCGTAACCTCTCGGCGGGTAGCGTGGAGGGCATGGTGACCAGGCGTGCAGTTGTGACGGGTGCGAGTTCGGGGATCGGAGAGGCCGCGGCGCGCGCGCTGCGTGGGAGCGGGTGGGACGTCGTCGGCGTCGCCCGCCGTGCCGACCGCCTCGCCGAGATCGAGCGCGAGACGGGGATCGTCGCCTTCGCCGCGGATCTCACGAACGCCGCGGACGTCGACGCGCTCGCCGCGTGGCTCGCAGACACGGGGCCCGTGCACGCCCTCGTGAACGTCGCCGGCGGGGCGCGCGGAGCCGACCGGGTCGAGGACGGCCGGGCCGAGGACTGGCAGTGGATGTTCGAGGTCAACGTCCTCGCCGCGCAGCGCCTCGTCGCCGCTGTGCTTCCGCAGCTGCGCGAGGCGGCGGCAGCCGACGGCCACGCCGACACGCTCTTCGTGACCTCGACCGCGGCGCAGAACGCGTACGCGGGCGGCGGCGGGTACAACGCGGCGAAGGCGGGGGAGTCGATGCTCGCCCACGCGCTGCGGCTCGAGCTCAACGGCGAGCCGATCCGCGTCGTCGAGATCGCCCCGGGGATGGTGCAGACGCCGGAGTTCACCCTCAACCGCCTCGGTGGCGACCAGGCCGCCGCGGACCGCGTCTACGAGGGTGTCGAGGATCCGCTCACCGCCGACGACGTCGCCGACGTCATCGCGTACGCGCTCAACGCGCCGGGCCACGTCAACCTCGACCTCGTGACCATGCGGCCCGTCGCGCAGTCCGCCCAGTACCTGCTGTCGCGCGGCCCGCTGTCGGTGCGCCCTGCTCCGGGCTCCGACGCGTGATCCCCACCGCCGGGACGATCGTCACCTACCCCGACGGCGCCACCACCTCGACCGGGACGGTCGTGCACGTCGCGGATGCCGGCGCCGGACGCTCGGCTGTCGTGCTGGACGTGACGGCGTTCCACCCCGTCGACACGGCGTGGCCCGACCAGCCGGCCGATCGCGGCATCCTGCGACTGTCCGACGGCACCTCTCTGCCGGTGCTCGACGCCGTCGTCGGCGCCGCGCAGGACGACGTGCTGCTGCTGGGCGAAGACGTCCCGGTCCGCACGGGGACCGAGGGCTGGACGTTCGTCGTGGCCCACGTCGTCGACGCCGACCTCGTCGCCGTGGGCGATGTCGTCGTCGTCGAAGCGGATGCCGCGCACCGCGCCGCGCTGTCGGCCGGGCATACGGCGTGCCATCTCGCCTCGCTCGCCCTGGACGCCGCGCTGGCGGACGCGTGGCGCAAGGAGGTCGCGCCGGACGCGCTGGGTGCTCCGGCGTTCGATTCGCTGGCGATCGAGGAGTCGCGCATCGTCCCGAACGGATCCCTCGACCGCTACCGCATCGGCAAGTCGCTGCGCCGCAGGGGATTCGACCCCGACGCCCTCGGCGACACCGCGGCGCTCGCCGCACGGGTGGACGCGCTGCTCGCCCGGTGGATCGACGGGGGAGGCGACGTCCGCATCGAGCGTGACGCCGAGACCCTCGCCGCGCGCCGCACGTGGGTCTGCGGGCTTCCGTCCGGTGACGCGCGGATCCCCTGCGGAGGCACGCACGTGGACTCGCTCGCACGGCTGGCCTCGGTCACGACGTCGTTCGAGACGATCGAGGTGCCGGGCGGCGTGGAACTCGTGATGACGACGACCGCCGTCGCCGCCTGAGTCAGATCACCTGGGATTCGCCGGCCGCCGCCTCGAGCTGTTCGGGGAGCGTGTCGGCGAAGGCGACCTTCGGCACGAAGAAGAGCAGCACCGCCGCGAGCACCCCGCCGCCCGCGCAGATCGACCAGACGGCCATGTAGCCGCCGAGCGAGGCGGCGGTGTCGCTCGCGACCGCGCCGACGCCGGCTGCCAGGACGACGCCGAAGACGGCCGAGGCGAACGTGCCGCCGATCGTCTTCGTGGTGTTCGTGAGCGCCGACGCGACACCGGTCTGTCCGCGGGGAGCCGCGGCCGCGGCGGCGGCGGGCAGCGCCGCCAGCAGCGCGCCCGAGCCCAGCCCCGCGACCGCCATGTTCGTCAGCACCTGCACGAGCGTGTCGTGGAACGGAAGGAACAGGCCGTAGCCGATGCCCAGGAGCACCGCGCCGACGATCAGGAGCACTCGAGGCGGCAGGCTGCGCGACGTGATGGCGAAGACGACGGCGCCGAGGATCACGAAGACGAGGTAGACGCCGATGACGTTGGAGCGGGCCGTGGCATCCAGCCCCAGACCGTAGCCGAGCGCCGGGTCGGTGCCGACGAACGTCGACAGCGGCGCCTGAGCCCCCAGGACGCTGATGCCGAGCAGGAACGCGGTGATCTGGATCGGCCACATCTCGGGGCGTCGGAAGACGCGGATGTCGATCGCCGGGTCGTCGCGACCGAGCTCGAACCGCACGAAGACGACGAGGACGGCGATGCCGAGGGGGAGGAGGATCCACGCCAGGAAGGACGGCACGTCGGGGATGCGCAGGAACGTCAGCGCGGTCGTGACGAGGAGGAGGCCGACGGTGAGGATCGCGAAGCCGGCGACGTCGAACCTCCGACCGGGCAGCGGCTCGGACTCGGTCACGCCGAACAGGATCACGAAGAACACCGCCGTCACGGCGACCGCGGGGATGAGCAGCGTGAGCGTGAGGTTCTCGCCGCTCGCCGCGAAGACGCGGCCTGCCGCGAGGGCCCCGATGATCGCGCCGGCCTGCAGGCCCACGATGAGCAGACCCGCCGCGCGCCTCGTCGTCGACGTGCCGCGCGCCTGCCTGCGGCCGCGCTCGAAGATCAGGGCGATCTCGAGGGGCAGCCAGATGACGTAGAAGCCCTGGAGCGCCCATGCGATCAGGAACGACCAGAAGTCGCCGGCGAAGGCGACCCACCACGTCGCCCCGGCGGTCAGCACGGTCGCGATCAGGAGGACCTTCTTGTGCCCGTACATGTCGCCGACCTTCGCGAGGACGGGGACCACGATCGACGAGAGCAGCAGCTGCGCCGCCTCGAACCAGTTGACGTCGGAGTCGTGGATGCCCAGATGCACGACGATGTCGCTGAAGAGCGGGACGTAGTAGCCCTGCAGGACTCCGCTGACGAGCTCGACGACGATGAACCAGCCGATGAGACCGGCGGTGATGCCGAGGGCGGAGCCGCGCAGGGTACGAATCACCAGGCGAGCATAGCGCCGCGCGAGCACGCGATCCGGCCGCTCTAGGCTGGGACGACGATGCGAAGGGGATGCCGGTGGATGACGCTGTGAGCGAGCGCGAGGTCTTGACGTGGGAGGCCTTCGGCGAGGCATCCCGTGACATCGCGAGAGCGATCGTCGCGGACGGTTTCGAGCCGGAGGTCGTCGTCGCGATCGCCCGAGGCGGACTGCTTCCCGCCGGCGCGATCGCGTACGGACTCGGCGTGAAGAACTGCGGTGCGATCAACGTCGAGTTCTACACGGGGATCGGCACCGTTCTGGATGCTCCCGAGGTGCTGCCGCCCGCCCTCGACATGACGTACCTCGACGGACGCCGGGTGCTGCTGGTCGACGACGTCGCCGACAGCGGGCGCACCCTGGCCCTCGCCGTCCGGCTGCTGCGCGACAGCGGCGCGGACGTGCGCTCCGCCACGATCTACACGAAGCCCACGACGGTCATCCAGCCCGACTACGCGTTCAAGGACACCGCCCTGTGGATCGACTTCCCGTGGTCGGCTCAGGGATCCGTGCTCGACGAGTCTGCGCACTGAGACGAGAGCACCCCGTCGCGTCGAGCGACGGG
>JBEVLS010000248.1:0-16406 GCA_040509015.1 Microbacterium sp. | reverse complement strand
CCGACGTAGGCGAAGAAGTTGCCCCCGTCGCCCTCGGCGAGGGCCGTCATCGCGCCGTTCCACCCGATGATGGCGGAGTCGCCGCCGCCGCCGATGATCTCGGCCACCGGATACCAGTGCCAACCGAACGGGCTCCGCTCGCCGAAGAAGCCGTCTGCGATGAAGAACATCGTGATGAAGCCCCAGGCGATGAACGCCGCGATGTTGGGCATGATCATGCCCGAGAGGAACGTGCCGAAGCGCTGGACTCCGACTCGCGCCTTGTTTGCCCCGCTGGTGGCGGGTGCTGACGCCGTTGTCATGGCTGTGTCTCCTTCTTGTTGGTCGCGACCGCCTGGGCCGCCGTTCGTGCACCTGCCGCGTCGTTCGCGGAGAGTGCGGCCTCGGCGATGATTCGGGCATCGTCGAGGGAGTGCTGAAGCAGGGTGGCGCGCACATCGGCGAGGGCCGTGGGCGCCATGGACAGGGAGGTGGCTCCGAGGCCGACCAGGACGACCGCGAGCAGCGGGTCGGCTGCGGCCTCGCCGCAGATGCCGACGGGCTTTCCGTTCGCGCGTCCGGCGTCGCCCACCTCGCGGATGAGGCGGAGCACCGCCGGATGCCACGGATCCTGGAACGACGCGACAGAGCCGAGCAGGCGGTCGGCGGCCAGCGTGTACTGCGTGAGGTCGTTCGTCCCGATCGAGGCGAAGTCGCTGTTCACCAGGATCCGGTCGGCCAGCAGCGCCGACGAGGGCACCTCGACCATGACGCCGGCGGTCTTGATGCCGTAGTCGCGCGCGATCGCGGTGAAGTAGTCGGCCTCCTCGACGGTGGCCACCATCGGCGCCATGACCCACAGGTCGGCGTCGGTGGCGGCATCCGCTTCGGCCAGGGCCGTCAGCTGCTCGCGCAGGATGTCCTCGCTCGCGCGGAGGGCGCGGATGCCGCGGAGACCGAGCGCCGGGTTCTCCTCGTGCGCGTCGTTGAGGAAGGCGAGCGGCTTGTCGGCGCCGGCGTCGAGCACCCGCACGACGACCTTCTTGCCGGGGAACGCCGCGAGCAGCTCGGTGTACGCCTCGCGCTGCTGCTCGACCGTGGGCGCCTGGCTGGAGCTGAGGAACAGGAACTCGGTGCGGAAGAGTCCCACGCCCTCGGCGCCGAGTTCGACGGCCTCGGCGGCGCCGCCGGGCTTGCCGAGGTTCGCCAGCAGCGGCACGGGGGTCCCGTCGGAGAGCGCGCCGTCGGTGATCGGAGCGTTGGTCGCCGACGCGCGCGCGTCGGCGCGGTTCTGCGCCTGGGCGAGCTCTTCGCCGGTCGGGTCCGTCGTCACGACGCCCTTCGCGGCATCCACGATCACGATCTCGCCGTCGGCGAGGCTCTTGGCGTCGACCGTGCCGACGACGGCGACGATCGACTTCTCACGGGCGAGGATCGCCGTGTGCGACGTCGGTCCGCCCTCGGTCGTGATGAGCGCGAGGACCTTGTCGAGGTCGAGGAGCGCCGTATCGGCCGGCGCGAGGTCTTTGGCGACGAGGACGAACGGATGCCCGGGGTCGGGCACGCCGGGCGCCGGCACTCCGCGCAGCCGCGCGATGACCCGCTGCGCGACGTCGTCGAGGTCCGCGGCGCGCTCGCCGAGGTAGCCGCCCATCGCGACGAGCTGCTCGCGGAACGAGGCGAAGGCGTCGTGCACCGCGAACTCGGCGGTCTTGCCCGCCGCGATGCGGCTGTCGATCTCGGACTCCAGCGACGGGTCCTCGGCCATCATGGCCTGAGCCTCGAGGACGTCCTGGGCTGCGCCGCCCGCCTGGGCGCCGCGCGACTCGAGCTCGCGCGCGACGGCCGCGACGGCTTCGCGCGCACGGCTCGTCTCTTCATCCGGGTTCAGCTCGCTCGCCGCGTCGCTCGGCGCCGGCAGAGGCTCGGCCATGCGTGCCACGGGCCCCTGGGCGACGCCCAGGCCGATTCCCACTCCGCGCAGTTCGCTCATCTCAGGCCTCCGCGTCGTGGTCGGTGGCCAGAAGCTCGGCGAGGGTGTCTATGACCGCCTCGGCGTTGTCGCCGTCCGCGACGAGCGTGATGTAGTCCCCGTGCTCGATGCCCAGCGCGATCACGCCGAGGATGCTCGCGGCGTTGACGGGGGAGCCGGCGTCCTTCGCGATCGTGATCGGGATGCCGGCATCCTTCGCCGCCTGCGCGAAGAGCTTCGCGGGGCGGGCGTGCAGGCCGTGGGACGAGCCGATCCGGACTGTTCTCGTGATGGACGGCATGGGCCGTTCCTCTCTCGCTGGTGGTGGTCTTCGTGGTCAGGTCTGCGCGATGCCCGCGGTCGGAGCATTCCCCCCGGATTCTCCGACCGCGTCGCGGACGAGTTGCAGCGTCCGCGTCCCGTCGAGATCCGTGAAGATGTCGGCGGGCAGCAGTACGACGGTCGTCCCGCGCAGGGCCGCGTCCTTCTCGATGCGATCGATCGCGTGAGCAAGATGCGGGCCGACGAGGACGACGTCCGCGGCATCGAGGTCGATCGGGAGCGACAGCTCGGTACCGGCGAAGGCGGCGTAGTCGAATCCGCGGTCGTGCGCAGCGTGTCGCACGCGCTGTGCGACGAAGGTGCTCGAGGCACCCGCCCCACACACAACGAGGATCCTCATCGATCCGCCTCCTTCTTCGCCATTCTTGTGAAAACGCTGGGAGCGGACAACCAGTCCTTCTTCCGCAGGGGCGGAAACAGTGGAGCGCCGAGGGCCGCGCCCCGGATGCCGCGTGATTGACTGGGGCGGACGCGTTCGCACCCGCCGACACGTCGCGCACGAGCGAAGGGTTCCCGGTGACGCGAGCGAGACAGGATCGACTCCTCGGTCTTCTCGTCCGCGACGGCGACTGGGCGACGGCGGCGAGTCTCGCCGACGCGGTCGGGGTGACGCCCCGCAGCATCCGCTCGTACGTCACCGCGGTGAACGCGCGGGTCGCCGGCGGGATCGCCGTCGAATCGGGTCCGCAGGGCTACCGCGCCGGGCAGGATGCCGCCGCCGCCCTCCGATCGACGGTCGGCGCCGACGCGCCCCGCGACCGCCTGCACACGCTCGTGCGCACGCTGCTCGACACCCCGGACGGCATCGACGTCTTCGAGACCGCCGAGGCGCTGCACGTGAGTCCCGCGACGCTGGACGCCGACCTCGCGCGCGTCCGCGGGCTGCTCGGGGGCACCGAGCTGACGCTCGAGCGCTCCGCCTCGCAGGCGCGCCTGCTGGGCACCGAGATGGCGCAGCGCCGCCTGCTCAGCCGCCTCGCCCACGACGAGATGGACGCCGGCTCCTTCGACCTCCAGGCGCTCCGTCGCACACTCGGGGAGGGCTCGATCGGCGCCCTCGCGTTCGGCCCGTTCAAGACCGAGCTCGTCACCGAGCTGGGTGCCCTCGGGTACTTCGTCAACGAGTTCGGCATCACCGACGTCGTCATGCACATCGCCATCGCCGCCGACCGTGTCGCACGAGACCGCGGGCTCGAGGGCGGAGCCGTCGCCGACGCGCGGCAGCCGCAGATCGAGGTCGCGGCGATCCTCGCGCGTCTGTCCGATCAGCACCTCGGCGTCGAGCTCGGCGCCGGAGACCTCCAGCACCTCGCCACGCTGGTGCTGACCCGCGTCGTCGCGCCGGGACCGGCCGAGGAGAGCGATCCGCGCTCGCAGGCACGCGAGCGGCTCGAGCCCGAGGTCGAGACGGCCGTGCGCGATGTCGTGGGCCAGGCGGCATCCGAATTCCTCGTCGACATCGATCACGAGGACTTCGTCCTGCGACTCGCGCTGCACGTGCAGAACCTCCTGCACCGCTCACGCGAGCAGGCATGGTCGCGCAATCCGCTCACCCGCTCGCTCAAGTCGACCTACCCGATGATCTTCGAAGTGGCGGTGTTCATCGCCTCGGGCCTGCAGGAGCGACTGGGCATCCCGCTGCTGGACGACGAGATCGCCTACATCGCGATGCACGTCGGCGGCCGCCTCGAGCGCAGCAGGCGCGCGGATCACCTTCTGACGGCGACGATCGTCTGCCCGGGCTACTACGAGCTGCACGAGCTTCTGCGGTCGTCCGTCGACCGTTCGCTCGGACAGGCGATCGAGGTCGTGGGCGTCGAGACGCGCGTCGACCCCGACTGGGGATCGATCGACACCGACCTCGTGCTCACGACGATCGATCCGCCCGCGACGGGGGACCGGTTCGTGCGGATCCAGCCGTTCCTCACGGATTCCGACGTCGAGCGGGTGCAGACGGCGGCAGGACGCATCCGCCGCGGACGCCGGCTCGCCCGCCTGCGTGCCGAGCTCGAACGGTACTTCTCACCCGACGCGTTCGTTCGCGGTCTCGACGGGCTGTCGGCGGACGAGGTCATCCGTCGGCTGGGCGACCTGCTCGTCGTCGAGGGCGTGATCGACGAGGACTACGTCGAGCGCACGATCCAGCGCGAGGCGCTCTCGTCGACGGCGTTCACCGATGCGCTCGCCGTGCCGCACGCCCTCGGCATGACCGCCACGCGCACGGCGATCGCGATCGGCATCGCGGATCCGTCGATCCCCTGGGGCGAGGGGCGGGTGCAGGTCGTCGCGCTGGTCGCGTTCTCCGAGACCGACCGCGAAGCGTTCCAGACGGTGTTCGAGCAGTTCGTCGAGGTCTTCAGCGAGCGCGACAGCGTGCAGCGCATCGTCCGTCGCGGAACCGACTTCGCCGCCTTCCTCGACGAGCTCGTCGCCGTCGTCGACGGCTGACCGCCGACTCCGAACGAGCCGGGTGTCGACAGCCGGGCGTCGCAACTCCGCAGTTTCCGCACCACGGGTGCGTCGCTGCGGGGTGTCGGGCGCAGATCGCGCGGATTCTGTGGAGTTCCGCGGACGCGCTCCGGCCGACCTCAGCCGCGGCGCAGGCGTTCGAGCAGGCCGAGCCGCACGGCGGGCCACTCGGCGGGGAGGATCGAGAACACGACGGTGTCGCGGAGCGTGCCGTCCGGGCCGAGGCGGTGGTTGCGCAGCACGCCGTCCTGCTTCGCACCGAGGCGGGCGATCGCGGCGCGGGACTGCCGGTTGTGCCAGTGCGTGCGGAATTCCACGGCGATCGCGTCGCACGCCTCGAACGCGTGGCCGAGCAGCAGCAGCTTCGCGGCGGTGTTGACGGCCGTGCGCTGGGCCTCGACGCCGATCCACGTGTGCCCGATCTCGACGTGCCGGTTCGCCTGGTCCACGTTGCAGAACGTCGAGGTGCCGACGACCCGACCGGTGTCGAGCCGCCGGATCGCCCACGGGTTCATCGACCCCTCGTCGCGCCACGTGAGACGCCCGGCGACGTCGGCGCCCACCGCGTCGGGTGTCGGCACCGAGGTGTACCACGCGTGTTCGAGACCGACGGATGCCGCCGCGAGGTCGTCGGTGTGGTCGGCCGAGAGCGGTTCGAGGCGCACCCACTCGTTCTCGAGGGTGACGGGCTCAGTGAGCAGCATGCGTCGAGCCTAGGGGTGGGGGTGGTCGTCTTCCATCACGGCATCCACGACGACGGCGGGCTCCGCCGCACCGGATGCGGCCCGCGCAGCGGCGATGGCGCGTCGTCCGGCGGGCAGCCACACCGCCAGTCCGATGACGACGAACGTGAGCACGCCGGCGGCGATCAACAGGATCTCGATCGGCATGATGTCGGCGAGCGGTCCGAAGACGACCATGCCGAACGGCATGGCGACCGACATCACGATGCCGAGGAAGCCGAACACGCGGCCCTGCCGCTCGGGTTCGACGGTCTCCTGCAGCAGCGTCATCGACGGGGTGGAGAAGAACGGTACGGCGAGGCCCACGAGGAACATGAACGCGAAGAACACCCAGATGTTCGTCGACAGGCCCAGGCCGATCGACAGTGCGCCGAAGACCAGGGATGAGCCCACGATGAGGCCGATGCGACTGCGCGTGGCGAAGAACGATGCGATCAGGATGCCGCCGAGCATCATGCCCACGCTGAACGAGACCTCGAGCACGGCGAGGTTCACGACGTCCTGCGCCTCGCCCGCGGGGAACGAGCGCACCAGCATGAGCGGCGTGAGGTTCGACGGCGCGACGGTGAGCACGAAGATGATCGCGAACACGATCAGCAGCCACCGCACGAACGCGTGATGCGCGATGTACCGCACGCCGTCGACGAGGTCGGCGAAGTAGCCCGTCTGCACCTCCGCCGCGCGGCGTACGGCCCTCACCGGTATGAGGGCGAGGAAGCCGATGCCGACGGCTGCGGTGACGACGTCGATGAAGAAGATCGGGATGAGGGATGCCGCGGTGCCGCCGTACGCCACCGACGCCCACGCGTAGAGCGCACCGCCGATCGCGGGGGCGAGGAGGGCCATCGCGGACTGGATCGAGCCGTTGACCCCGTTGATCCGCATGAGGTTGCGCGTCGGAACGATCTGGGGAATGAGGGCCGACACGGCGGGGCTCTGGATGCCGGCTCCGGCGGACCGGACGGCCATGGCCGCGAAGATCACCCACAGCTCGTCGTACCCGCTCATCATGATGAGGGCGAGCCCCAGCGTCGTCAGCGCGATCGCGGCATCCGCCCCCATGATCAGGAATTTGCGATTGTGCCGGTCGGCCCAGACCCCGCCGAAGATCGAGACGACCGCCTGGGGAAGGAACCCGAAGAGGGCGGCCAGGGTCATGATGAACCCCGACTGGTACGTGATCGTGAGGTACCAGAACACCGTGTACTGCACGAGCATCGAGCCGAACAGGCTCACGGTCTGCCCGCTGAGGAAGAGGATGACGTTGCGCAGCCAATGCGGCGGGTCGGCGGCGGCATCCGGAGCATCGTCGCCGAGTCGCACGTCGTTCGCCATCGTCGCCCCCTCGCACACGCGATATATCGCGAGAGAAACGATAGCACGCACCTCCGACACGCCGACCCCGAGGAGGCCGGCGTGCGCGGAGTCAGCCGATCTCGTCGAGGATCGCGCGCGCACCCGCCGCGAGGGCGACGATCCGGTCCTGGGCATCGGCGGCGGAGTCGCCGCGGACGTCGAGGTAGAGCTTGAGCTTGGGCTCGGTGCCGCTCGGGCGCACGATGACGCGCGACCCGTCGGCGAGCCAGAACCGCAGCACGTCGCCGGGCGGCAGATCGTCGACGCCCTCGAGCAGGTCGTCCACGCGGTCGACGGCGACGTCTCCGAAGGCCGTCGGATGCTGCGACCGCAGCGCCGACATGATCCGGCCGATGGTCGACACGTCGTCCACCCGCACCGAGATCTGATCGCTCGCGAACGCGCCGAAGTTCTCGGCGAACTCGGCGAGCAGGTCCGCGACCGTCTCACCGCGCTCGCGCGCGCCGGTGACGAAGCCGAGCATCGCCACGGCGGCCGAGATGCCGTCCTTGTCGCGCACGGTCTCGGGGTTCACGAGGTAGCCGAGCGCCTCTTCGAAGCCGAAGATGATGCCGGGGGCCCGCGAGATCCACTTGAACCCGGTGAGCGTCGTGTGGAAGTCGAGACCGTATCGCTCGGCGACCGCGCCCAGGCCCGGCGACGAGACCAGCGAGCACGCGAGCGACGCGCCCTCGGGGATCCCGGCGGCGCTCGCGAGGCGCGCCGCACGCCAGCCCAGAAGCAGGCCGATCTCGTTGCCGGAGAGGCGCCGCCATCCTCCGTCGACCGATTCGTCGGGGATCGCCACGGCGAGGCGGTCGGCATCGGGGTCGTTCGCGATCACGAGCTCGGCGCCGCCGGCGCGGGCCGTCTCGAAGGCGAGGTCCATCGCGCCGGGCTCTTCGGGGTTGGGGAACGCGACGGTCGGAAAGCCGCCGTCGGGGTGGATCTGGGCGTCGACCACGGTCGGCGCGGGGTAGCCGGCGGCCTCGACGATCCGCGCGAACGTCTCCCAGCCGACGCCGTGCATCGCGGTGTACACCCACGAGAGCCCGGCGGCACCGAGCCCGGCGGGCGCGACCGCCGCCGTGGCGGCGATGTACTCGTCGACGACCGCCTCCGGAGCGACCTCGTAGCCGAGCGACCGGGGGAGCGCCGAGACGTTGCCCTCGTCGGCCACGCGCTGGATGTGCGCGGCGATCTCGGCGTCGGCGGGCGAGACGATCTGCGATCCGCCGTGCGCGCCGCCGAGGTAGACCTTGTATCCGTTGTCGTTCGGGGGGTTGTGCGATGCCGTCACCATGACACCCGCATCGGCGCCGTAGAACCGCACGGCGAACGCGAGGACGGGCGTGGGCAGCAGGCGCGGCAGCAGGATCGTGCGCAGGCCCGCGCCGGCGAAGATCTCGGCCGAGTCGGTCGCGAAGACGTCGGAATTGCGGCGTCCGTCGTACCCGACGACGATCACGGGCGCCTCGTCGCCCTCCTTCTGCTCGAGGAGATAGGCGGCGAGCCCCGCTGCGGCCTGGCCGACGAGCACGCGGTTCATGCGGTTGCTGCCTGCGCCGAGTTCGCCTCGGAGCCCGGCCGTGCCGAACGCGAGCCGTGCCGAGAAGCGGTCGGCCAGCGCCGCCTGCGCTCCGGGACCGCCCTCCTGCGCGTCGGCGATGAGCGCCCGCAGTTCGGTGCGGGTCGCGGGGTCGGGGTCCTGCGCGAGCCAGGCCCGCGCGATGTCGATCAGGGCGTCGGAGACAGCGGGAGCGGCGTCCGTGCCGGCGGTGTCATCCGCTGCCAGTCCCGCCTCGGTGCCGCTCACAGCGCCCCGATGACGCGGGCGAGCAGCGACGAGATCACGGGCTCGGCCTCGCGGCCGGCTTCGATGACCTCCTGGTGGCTGAGCGGAGTCGTCTGGATGCCGGCGGCCATGTTGGTGATGAGCGACATGCCGAGGATCTCCATGCCCGCCTGGCGCGCGGCGATCGCCTCGAGGGCGGTCGACATGCCCACGATGTGGCCGCCGATCGTCTTAGCCATGTGCACTTCGGCCGGTGTCTCGTACTGGGGGCCGCGGAACTGGCAGTACACGCCCTCGTCGAGCGACGGGTCGACCGACCGGGCGACATCGCGCAGACGCAGCGAGTACAGGTCGGTGAGGTCGATGAACGTCGCGCCCTCGAGCGGCGAGGCGCCCGTGAGGTTGATGTGGTCGCTGATGAGGACGGGCGTTCCGGGCTTCCAGGTGTGACGGATGCCGCCCGCGCCGTTCGTGAGCACCATGGTGTTCGCGCCGGTCGCGGCGGCGGTCCGCACGCTGTGCACCACACGGCGGACGCCGTGTCCCTCGTAGAAGTGCGTCCGCGCGCCGATGACGAGCACGTTGCGCCCCTTGGGCGTGCGGATGCTGCGCAGTGTGCCGACGTGGCCTTCGAGAGCCGGCTTGCTGAACCCGGTGACCTCGGTCGCCGGGAAGGCGGCCGTCGTCTCGCCGATGAGCTCCGACGCCTTGCCCCACCCGCTTCCGAGGGTGAGGGCGATGTCGTGGCGCTCGACGCCCGAGAGGCGGGCGATGTCGGCGGCGGCCTCGGCGGCGACGGCGAACGGATCGGCCGTCGGGTCGTCGAGGGGGTTGGCGGTGGTGTCTGACATGCCCCCACTTTAGGAACACGCGGCCCGTGGGGCCAGACCGGCCCGTTTCGCGGCCGTGGCGTGTCGCGGGATCGCGCGGGGGGAGAATGGATGCCATGTCCTTGAGCTTCGAGCGCACGCAGTCCGTCGCGATCCTGGGCGGCGGTCCCGGAGGCTACGAGGCGGCGATCGCCGCAGCACAGCTGGGTGCCGAGGTCACGCTGGTCGAACGGGCGGGGGTCGGCGGGTCCGCCGTCATCACCGACGTCGTGCCGTCGAAGTCGCTCATCGCGACCGCCGACGCCGCCGTGGCGATCCTGGGCGCCGGCGATCTGGGCGTGCAGCTGTTCGCGAAGTCGGCCGAGGGCAAGCCCCTCAAGCCCGAGATCGCGATCAACCTCCAGGCCGTCAACAAGCGCCTCCTCTCGCTGGCGCGGCAGCAGTCCGACGACATGCGTGCATCGCTGGTCGAGGCGGGCGTGCGCATCATCTCCGGGCACGGGCGACTCGAGGGCGACAACGCGGTCGTCGTGTCGACCGGTCCCGGCGGCACGGACTTCGATCGCATCGAGGCCGACACGCTCGTGGTGTCGGTGGGGGCGTCGCCGCGCGAGCTGGCCAGCGCGAAGCCCGACAACGACCGGATCCTCACCTGGACCCAGCTCTACGACATGAAGGCGCTGCCCGAGCACCTCATCGTCGTCGGCTCGGGGGTCACCGGCGCCGAGTTCGCGGGCGCCTACATGAACCTCGGCGCGAAGGTCACGCTGGTCTCCAGCCGCGACCAGGTGCTGCCGGGCGAGGACTCGGACGCCGCGGCGGTGCTCGAGCGGGTGTTCAAGCGCGGGGGCATGACCCTGCTGTCCAAGGCGCGTGCCGACAAGGTCGAGAACCTCGGCGACCGCGTCGTGGTGACCCTCGCGGACGGCCGCACCGTCGAAGGCAGCCACTGCCTGATGGCGGTCGGCTCGATCCCCAACACCGCCGGCATCGGTCTCGAAGAGGCCGGCATCCAGATGACGGAATCCGGGCACATCCAGGTGAACCGCGTCGCCCGCACGTCCGTGCCCAACGTCTACGCCGCGGGCGACTGCACCACGTTCGTGCCGCTCGCCTCGGTGGCGTCGATGCAGGGGCGCACGGCGGTCTTCCACGCCCTCGGCGACGTGGTGATCCCGCTCGAGCGACGCCGCATCACGTCGAACATCTTCACGGCGCCCGAGATCGCGACGGTCGGGTGGCAGGAGAAGGACATCGCCGACGGGGGGATCAACGCGGTCGTCCACAAGCTCCCGCTCGCGGCCAACCCCCGCGCGAAGATGATGGGCATCAAGGACGGCTTCGTCAAGATCATCGCGCGCCAGGGATCGGGCAGCGTCGTGGGCGGCGTCATCGTCGGCCCGCGCGCATCCGAGCTCATCTACCCCATCGCGATCGCCGTCGAACGGCGCCTCACCGTCGACCAGCTCTCGCGCGTCTTCGCCGTGTACCCGTCGCTGTCGGGCAGCATCACCGACGCCGCGCGTGCGATGCACGTCGTCGACCACAACATCTATCCCGAGACCTGAGTCGGGTTCCGGATGCCGCGCGAGGCGGCATCCGGGGTCTCACGAGATCGTGAGCAGCTGGTGTCCGGCCGAGACCGTCGTGCCGGGATCGGCGTTGATCGCGCCGATGACGCCGTCCTTGTGCGCCTGGAGAGGCTGCTCCATCTTCATCGCCTCGAGCACGACGACCAGGTCGCCCTTGACGACCTGCTGGCCCTCTTCGACGGCGACCTTCACGATCGTGGCCTGCATGGGCGCCTTCACGGCATCGCCGGACGCCCCCGCGACGACCGTGGTCGCGTGCGAGCGACGGGACGGCGGCACGGCGGCGGGGCGGCCGGTCGTGCCGGGTGCGGCGACGATGCGGTCGGGCAGGCTCACCTCGAGCCGCTTACCCGCGACCTCGACGACGACCGTGTGGCGCGCTTCGGCGGGCTTGGGCGCCTCGAGCTCGCCGTCCCACGGCGGGATGTCGTTGACGAACTCGGTCTCGATCCAGCGGGTGAAGACGCCGAAGCGGCCGTCCTCCGCCGTGAAGGCGGGGTCGCTGACGACCTTGCGGTGGAAGGGGAGGACGGTCGGCAGGCCCGCGACCTCGAACTCGTCGAGCGCGCGGCGCGCGCGCTGCAGCGCTTCGGCGCGGTCGCGTCCGGTGACGATGATCTTCGCGAGGAGCGAGTCGAAGGCGCCCGAGACGCTGTCGCCGGCGGTCACTCCGGAGTCGAGACGGATGCCGGGGCCGCCGAACGTCTTGAAGACGTGGATGGGTCCGGGCTGGGGCAGGAAGCCGCGGCCCGGGTCTTCGCCGTTGATGCGGAACTCGATCGAGTGGCCCTCGGGAGCGGGATCGTCGTAGCCGATCTCCTCGCCCTCGGCGAGGCGGAACTGCTCGCGGACGAGGTCGACGCCCGTGACCTCCTCCGAGACGGGGTGCTCGACCTGGAGGCGCGTGTTGACCTCGAGGAACGAGATCGTGCCGTCGGCGCCGATGAGGAACTCGCAGGTTCCGGCGCCGACATAGCCGACCTCTTTGAGGATCGCCTTGGACGATTCGTAGAGGATGCGGTTCTGCTCGTCCGTCAGGAACGGGGCCGGGGCCTCTTCGACGAGCTTCTGGTGACGGCGCTGCAGCGAGCAGTCGCGCGTGGAGATGACGACCACGTTGCCCGCGGCATCCGCGAGGCACTGCGTCTCGACGTGCCGCGGCTTGTCGAGGTACTTCTCGACGAAGCACTCGCCGCGGCCGAAGGCGCTGATGGCCTCGCGCGTCGCGGACTCGAACAGCTCGGGCACCTCGTCCAGCGTGCGGGCGACCTTGAGACCGCGCCCGCCGCCGCCGTACGCGGCCTTGATGGCGATCGGCAGGCCGAACTCCTCGGCGAAGGCGACGACCTCGTCGGCGCCCGAGACGGGCCCGGGCGTGCCGGGCGCGAGGGGAGCGCCGACCTTCTCGGCGACGTGCCGCGCGGTGACCTTGTCGCCGAGCGCCTCGATGGCATCGGGCGACGGACCGATCCACACGAGCCCCGCCGCGATGACGGCACGGGCGAAGTCGGCGTTCTCGGCGAGGAAGCCGTAGCCCGGGTGCACGGCGTCCGCGCCGGAGCGGCGGGCGACCGAGAGGATCTTGTCGATCGAGAGATAGGTGTCGGCGCTCGTCGCCCCGTCGAGCGCGTACGCCTCGTCGGCGAGCCGGACGTGGAGGGCGTCGCGATCCTGGTCGGCGTACACGGCCACCGAGGCCTTGCCCGCGTCGCGGGCGGCACGGATGACGCGGACGGCGATCTCGCCGCGATTCGCGATGAGGACCTTGCTGATCTTCGCCGAGGCGGTCTGAGGCATGGATGCCAGCCTACCGAGCGGGTGCGAGGCCCCTTTGAGCGGTTGCTACAAGAACAGAGCAGAAACGTGGGCGTCCTACTACAACGCGACGCTCGGATCCGTCGAGCCCCACAGCGACGTCCAGTCGACGTCGAGCTCGCGCACCAGGCGACGCAGCGTCGACACCGACATCCCCACGACGGTCGACGGGTCGCCTTCGATGCGCTCGATGAACGCTCCGCCGAGGGAGTCGACCGTGAACGCCCCGGCCACATGCAGAGGCTCGCCGGTCGCGACGTACGCGTCGATCTCGGCATCCGTCACGTCGTCGACGAACGAGACCGATGCCGCGGCCACCGCGTGCACCTCGCGGGCCGGGGCGCCCGGCTGGACGCGCACGACGGCGTGGCCGGAATGCAGGACTCCCGTGCGCCCGCGCATCGCCCTCCACCGGGCGATCGCGTTCTCAGGGGTGTGGGGCTTCCCGAGCACGGCGCCGTCGAGTTCGAACATCGAGTCGCCCCCGATCACGATCCCGTCGAAGTCGGGGAGGTCGTCGACCAGGCGGGCGACGACATCGGCCGCCTTGCGTCGCGCGAGCAGGAGCACGTGCTCGTCGGGCGAGAGCGTGCGGCCCTCACCGGCTTCGACGGCGGCGACGACGGCCTCCTCGTCGACATCGGGGGCCACGGTGAGGGGGCGGATCCCGAACTGACGCAGCAGCATGAGGCGTGCGGGCGAGGTCGAGGCGAGGCAGACGCGCATGCCCCCACGCTATCGTCGGCGCTTTTGTCCCCCGAAAGGGGGAGGCGGAACGGCCGTGCACGCCCGGTCGGGGATGGGAGACTCGAAGGATGACCCCCGGCGACCTCATCGATCTCGACGTCACCGACGTCGCGCATGGCGGCGTCTTCGTCGGCAGGCACGACGGCAGGGTCGTCTTCGTCCCGGATGCGATCCCCGGCGAGCGGGTGCGCGTCCGCCTCACCGATACCGCGAAGTCGTCGTTCTGGCGCGGCGAGGTCCTCGAGGTGCTGGATGCCTCGCCTCACCGCCGGCCCCACATCTGGCGTCGAGCCGACGTCGCGGTGGCGCCGGAGCTGCGCCCCGGAGGAGCGGACTTCGGTCACATCGATCTCGCGGAGCAGCGCCGGCTGAAGCTGCACGTGCTCCGCGATGCGCTTCAGCGCTTCGGCGGCGTCGACGTCGAGGTCGGCATCCGGCCGGCCTCGGGCGAGGCCGCGGAGGGCGACGAGACGGCGGACGGCACGCGCTGGCGCACCCGGGTGTCGCTCCACGTCGACGCGGACGGCAACGTCGGCCCGTACGCGGCGCGCAGCCACCGGGTCGTCCCTGTCGACGACCTTCCTCTCGCGACGGCCGACGTCGAGCGTGCCGCGCTGACCGCGACGGCTGACAAGGCGGGCCGTATCGACCTCGTCCAGCCTGCCGACGGCCGCGTGCGACTCATCCCGCGTCCCGAGCGGCCGCGCGGCGCGAAGCCGCCGAAGTCCGACCCTCGCAAGGACCCCGCCCGCGACGTCGTGATCGAGACCGTCGACGGCCGCGACTTCCGGGTCGATGCCGGTGGCTTCTGGCAGGTGCACCGACTCGCCGCGCACTCGCTCACCTCGCTCGTCTCGGGCGTCCTGCAGTCGCAGGGGGCGGCGGGAACCGCCGTCGACCCCGAGGCCTGGCATCTCGACCTCTACGGCGGAGTGGGACTCTTCGCCGCGACGCTCGGTGGACTGGGGGGCGCGTCCACCCGTGTGACGTCCGTCGAGTCCGATCCGCGTGCGACCGAGCACGCCGGTGAGAACCTCGCGGAATGGGTGGGTGCTCGGGCCGAGACGGGGCGTGTCGATCGGTGGATCGCCCAGCTCGCCGCGTCCGCGTCGGCATCCGAACGCGACCGGCTCTCCCGCGGCGTCGTGCTGCTGGACCCGCCGCGCGCGGGCGCCGGGAAGACCGTCGTCGAGGGCATCGCGGCCCTGTCGCCGCAGACCGTCGTGTACGTCGCGTGCGATCCGGTCGCCCTCGCGAGGGACATCGGCACGTTCCGCCGCAGCGGCTACGAGCTGGACACGGTGGCCGCACTGGACCTGTTCCCCAATTCGCATCATGTCGAGGCGGTCGCAACCCTGCGACGCGCCCATGGATAGAGTGGAAGAAATGACGCGCGTCGCTCTGATCGACGACCACGAGTCCGTACGTCTGGGCCTCGAGGCGGCTTGCGCACGCGCCCAGACGAAGAGAGTCGTCTTCTCGGGCAGCAGCGTGACCGAGTACCTCACCTGGCGCTCGTCCTCCGGCGCTCCGCCCGCAGACGTCGTCGTGCTCGACCTGACGCTCGGCGACGGCACCACGGTCACCGAGAACGTGCGCAACCTGATCAAGGACGGCTCGAGCGTCATCATCCACTCCGTCGCCGACCGGCCGGCCGCCGTGCGCGAGGCGCTCGCCGCCGGTGCGGCCGGCGTGGTGAGCAAGTCGTCGCGCATCGACGACGTGATCGCCGCGATCCGCCTGGTCGCCAGCGGAGAGCCCCTCAACAACGTGGAGTGGGCGAGCGCCGTCGAGGGCGACCGTGCGTTCGCCGATGCGCAGCTGTCCGCTCGAGAGCGCGACGTGCTGCGGCTGTATGCGGCGGGTCTGCCTCTCAAGGTCGTCGCCGATCGCCTCGGCGTCGCCTACTCGACCGCGAAGGAGAACATCACGCGCGTGCGCGTGAAGTACGTCGAGGTCGGCCGTCCCGCCCCGACGAAGGTCGACCTGCTCCGCAGGGCCATGGAGGACGGCATCCTCGCCGACGGTGCAGAAGAGCCGCCCGCGGCCGGGACGATGAGGCGCACGCGGTGAGCGCCGAGGGCCCCTCGGCGATCATCGACGAGGCCTGGGGGCACATTCCGCAGTCGCGTGAGGCGACCGCGGGAATCGGCTCGTTCACGCGTCTGCGGGTCGAGCGCATCATCGCGCTCGTGGCGGGCGTCGGATCGCTGATCGTCTTCGTGCAGGCGTTCCTGACGGCACTGGGCCAGTCCGACGAGATCGGATCCTGGCAGACCGGACTGCTCGTCGCGGGCTTCGGGCCGATGACGCTGTGGATCGTCGCGTGTCTGTCCGGCCGCTGGGTGCGGCCCGCGTCCGGATTCTTCGCGATCACCTACATCATCACGCTCGCGGTCTGGCCGCTCGCGACGGCTGATGCGACGCTTCCCGCCACCGAGGCTCCGTGGATCTGGTACCTCGTCAACCTCGCGACGCTCGCCGCCGTGCTGGCGTTCTCCCTGCCGCTCCAGATCTTCTGGACCCTGCTGGCTCCGCTCATGTTCGGTCTCGTCCGGCTGATCCAGGGCGGGTTCGAGCCCGACGTCTGGTACGCGGTCGCCATCGACGTGTCGTTCGCCCTGATCCTCGGCGGCGTCCTGCTCTCGCTCGGATGGGTGCTGAGATCGATCGCGGTCGGCGTCGACGAAGCGCGCGCCCAGGCCGTCGACTCGTATGCGCGCGCCGCGGCGGCGAATGCGGCCGAGCAGGAGCGCGTCGCCGTCG
>JBEVLS010000247.1:0-5341 GCA_040509015.1 Microbacterium sp. | reverse complement strand
TTGCCCGATGCGCCGATGGGGTGACCGAGCGCGATGCCGCCGCCGTGCGGGTTGACGATGTCGTCCGAGAGGCCGAGCTCGGCCTGCGAGCGGGCGACGACGGCGCCGAACGCCTCGTTGATCTCGACCAGGTCGAGATCGGCGACACCGATGCCCTGCTTCGCGAGGGCCTTCTCGATCGCCCGCGCCGGCTGGGCGTGCAGCGAGTTGTCGGGACCGGCGACCTGACCGGACGCGCCGACGACGGCCAGCACCTCCCAGCCGTTCTCGTCGGCGTGCGAGCGCGTGGTCAGCACGACGGCTGAGGCTCCGTCCGAGATCTGCGACGCATTGCCGGCGGTGATCGAGCCGTCCTTCGAGAACGCCGGGCGCAGGCCCGCGAGGGTCTCGACCGTCGTCTCGGGGCGGACCCCCTCGTCCTTCGTGACGACGATCGCCGGGCCTTTTCGCTGGGGGATCTCCACGGGCACGATCTCGGCCTCGAAGCGGCCGCTCTCGTGCGCGGCCGCGGCGCGCTGGTGCGAACGGGCGGCGACGGCATCCTGCATCTCGCGGGTCACCTCGAAGCGCTCGTTGTGGCGCTCGGTCGATGCGCCCATGCTCTCGCGATCGAAGGCGTCGGTGAGCCCGTCGAAGGCCATGTGGTCGAGCACCTCGATCGAGCCGTACGCCCACCCGTCGCGCGAGCCCATGAGCAGGTGCGGGGCGCGTGTCATCGACTCCATGCCGGCGGCCACGACGACGGTCGCGTCGCCGACCTGCAGCATCCGGGCCCCGTCGATGATCGCCGTGAGGCCCGAGAGGCACACCTTGTTGACGCTGCCGGCATGCACGTCCCAGCCGATGCCCGCGCCGATCGCCGCCTGGCGGGCGGGGTTCTGTCCAGAGCCGGCGGCGAGCACCTGGCCGACCAGGACGGCGTCGACGGCGGATGCCGGCACCCCGCCCTTCTCGAGCGCCCCCTTGATCGCCAGCGCACCGAGCTCGGGCGCGGTCAGCGAGGCGAGCTGGCCTTTGAGGCGGCCCTGGGGCGTGCGGGCCGCGCCGATGATGACGACGTCGTCGTGGTTCATTCTTCGATTCTCCTCCGGATCGCCACGGTCAGCGGCGGCTGGGTGGCGGCGACGACCTCTTCGACGGTCACGCCCGGCGCCGTCTCGACCAGGACGAGTCCGGCATCCGTCACGTCGATCACCGCGAGGTCGGTGATGATGCGGTTCACCACTCCGCGGCCGGTGAGGGGCAGCGAGCACTCGTCCACGATCTTGGCCGACCCGTCACGGGCGACGTGCTCCATGAGGACGATGACGGATGCCGCGCCGTGGACGAGGTCCATGGCGCCGCCCGGACCCTTGACCATCTTGCCGGGGATCATCCAGTTCGCGAGGTCGCCCGTCGCCGACACCTGCATCGCTCCGAGGATCGCGGCGTCGATCTTGCCGCCGCGGATCATGCCGAAGCTCGTCGCCGAGTCGAAGAACGCCGCGCCCGGCAGCGTCGTGACGGTCTCCTTGCCGGCGTTGATGAGATCAGGGTCGACGTCGTCCTCGGTCGGATACGGCCCGACCCCGAGGATGCCGTTCTCGGACTGCAGGACCACCGTCACGCCGTCCGGCACATGGTTGGGCACCAGGGTCGGCAGGCCGATCCCGAGGTTGACGTACGAGCCGTCGGCCAGCTCGGCGGCGGCGCGAGCGGCCATCTCGTCGCGGGTGAGAGCCATGTCAGCTCGCCTCCGTTCCCTGAGCCTGTCGAACGGTGCGCCGCTCGATGCGCTTGTCGATGTCGGGTCCGACCTCGACGATGCGGTGCACGTAGATGCCCGGCAGGTGGATCGAGTCGGGGTCGAGCTCGCCCGGCTCGACGAGCTCCTCGACCTGCGCGATGCACACCCGCCCCGCCATCGCGGCGAGCGGATTGAAGTTGCGGGCCGCCTTGTTGAAGACGAGGTTGCCGTGCCGATCGCCCTTCCACGCGTGCACCAGCGAGAAGTCGGTCACGATCGCCTCTTCGAGCACGAATTCGCGAGCCTCGCCTGCGACGTCGAACCTGCGGACGTCTTTGGCGGGGGATGCCACGGCGATGCCGCCTGCGCCGTCGTAGCGGCGGGGGAGTCCCCCTTCGGCGACCTGCGTGCCGACACCGGTCTGCGTGTAGAACGCCGCGATGCCGGAGCCGCCTGCGCGGAGCTTCTCGGCGAGGGTTCCCTGCGGCGTGAGCTCGAGCTCGAGCTCGCCCGAGAGGAACTGCCGCTCGAACTCCTTGTTCTCGCCGACGTACGACGACGTCATCTTGCGGATGCGCTTGGCGCGGAGCAGGATCCCCAGCCCCCAGTCGTCTACTCCGCAGTTGTTGCTCACGATGCTCAAGTCGGTCGTGTCCTGGGCGAGGAGGGCCTCGATGAGGGCGATGGGGTTGCCCGAGAGCCCGAACCCTCCGACCGCGACAGAGGCGCCGTCGGGGATGTCCGCGACGGCTTCGGCGGCCGCCGGCCAGGTCTTGTCGATCACATGCGCTCCTTCGCGTCGATTCCTCAAGCCTGCGTCGTCGGCTCGGCGGTGTCACCGTCCTGGTTGCGATGTGGACCGGTACGGACGTAGCGTCCATATCGTGGACAACACCTCGACGATCCCCGGCGCGCAGTCCGTCGCGAGAGCGGCGCGTCTGCTGCGGCTGGTCACGCAGGCCGCAGACGACGGCGTGCCGGTCACCGACCTCGCGCGCCGCGCCGAGCTCACCCGGCCGACCACCCACCGCCTGCTGCAGGCGCTCCGGCACGAAGGGCTCGTCGACCAGGACGAGCGCACCGGGCGGTGGATGCCGGGTCCCGAGCTCTACTTGATGGGAACGGTCGCTGCATCCCGCTACGACATCACCGCCATCGCGCGCGACGTCGTCCGCTCGCTCGCGGTCCGCACCGAGGAGAGCGCGTTCCTCTCGGTGCGCCGCGGGGACGAGACGGTGTGCCTGCTGCGCGAGGAGGGGAGCTTCCCGATCCGCTCGTTCGTGCTCTCGGAGGGGGTGCGGTTCCCGCTCGGGGTGGCCTCTGCGGGGCTCGCGATCCTCGCCTTCCTTCCGCCCCACGATGTGGACGCGTACTTCGAGCGTCATCCCGGGCTCTCGGCAGAATGGGGGTCGGCCCACGGCGAGAAGCGGCTGCGTCCGCGTCTGCGCGAGACCCACGAGCGAGGCTACGCCGTGAACCCCGGCCTCATCGTCGAGGGGAGCTACGGCATGGGCGCGGCCGTCTTCACCCGCGAGGGCCACCCGCAGTGGGCGCTGAGCCTGACGGGAGTGGAGTTCCGCTTCGGCCCCGACCGCATCGCCGAGCTCGGTCGCACGCTGCTCGCGCACGCCCACCAGCTCAGTTCGCGGATCGCCGCCTCGGGGCGCTGACTACCCTGGACGCATGGCGATCGTCGTGATGGGGGTGTCGGGCTCGGGCAAGTCCACCGTGGCCGCGGCGCTCGCCGCCGCGGTGGGCGGTGTGTACCTGGATGCGGACGACCTGCATCCCGCTGCCAACGTCGCCAAGATGGCTTCGGGCATCCCGCTGACCGACGACGACCGCATCCCGTGGCTGCGGGTCGTCGGCGATGCGCTCGCCGACGCCGATCGACGGGGCGCTGTGACGGTCATGGCCTGTTCCGCCCTGCGCCGCCGCTACCGCGACGTGCTGCGCGACGCCGCCCCCGACCTCTTCGTGGTCCATCTCGCCGGCGGCGCAGAGCTGCTCGCCGAACGTCTCGCCGGTCGCGCCGACCACTTCATGCCGCCGAGTCTTCTCGCCTCGCAGCTGTCGACCCTCGAACCGCTGGGCGAGGACGAGACGGGCATGGCCGTCGACATCGCTCTTCCGCTCGAGGCGATCGTCGCGCAGGTCTGCGACCGCCTGCGGGCGTCTGGCACGCTGTAGATCCCGGCCGAAGGAGACCCCATGGCGAAGTACGACCTCGAGACGACGACCGTCGGCGAGCTGCTGGACGATCCGCAGGCCGTCGCGATCGTCGACGAGCTCGCCCCCGGGGTGACGAGCCATCCGATGATCGGCTTCGCGAAGGGGATGCCGCTCGCCGCCGTGCTGAAGCTCGCCGGCGGCCAGATCGACCCGGCGGCGCTCGAGCAGCTGAAGAGCCGCATCGCCGCGCTCTAGCCATCGCGTCCGCGCTCTCCGCCCCGCGCGGGGAGGGGTTCGGGCGACGCGAGCACGCGCGCGATGTTCACGCTCACATCCGTTACCGTTTCGTGAGCAAGCTGGTGCGCCACCGCGCTTGTGAACGCTAACAGTGAGCGCTAACATCCTGACTCGTGGCCACTGACGGCCGCACGCACCAGGAGCGCGATGGCCGCGCGACTCGAACAAGGAGGTTCAGGGATGAAGAAGAAGCTCATCTCCATCGCAGCGGCAGGAGCCCTGCTGATCGGACTCGCGGGATGCGCGACGGGCGGCACCGATGCCGGCTCGGGCGGAGCAGCAGACGGTCCGAAGGCGACCGACGAACTCGTCGTCGGCTTCGCCCAGGTCGGCGCCGAATCAGGGTGGCGCACCGCGAACACGAAGGACATCCAGGCGGCGTTCTCCGACGCCGACATCGAGCTGAAGTTCTCGGACGCGCAGCAGAAGCAGGAGAACCAGATCAAGGCGATCCGCTCGTACATCCAGCAGGGCGTCGACTACATCGCCTTCTCGCCGGTCGTCGAGACCGGATGGGACGCGGTTCTCAACGAGGCCAAGGCCGCCGGCATCCCGGTCGTCCTCACCGACCGTGCCGTCGACAGCAAGGACGACTCGCTGTACGTCACCTTCCTCGGCTCGGACTTCATCGAAGAGGGCAAGAAGGCCGGTGACTGGGTCGTCGAGGAGTTCGCCGACGCCGACAAGGTCAACATCGTCCAGCTCGAGGGCACCACTGGCGCGGCCCCCGCGATCGACCGTGCCGAGGGCTTCGCGGAGGTCATCGGCGCCGACGACAAGTTCGAGATCGTGGCGAGCCAGACCGGTGACTTCACCCGTGCCGGCGGCAAGCAGGTCATGGAGGCGATGCTGAAGTCCAACCCCGACATCGACCTCGTCTACGCGCACAACGACGACATGGGTCTCGGAGCGATCGAGGCGATCGAAGCCGCCGGTCTCACGCCGGGTGAGGACATCAAGATCGTCACCGTCGACGCGGTCAAGGACGGCATGCAGGCCCTGGCCGACGGCAAGATCAACTTCATCGTGGAGTGCTCGCCGCTCCTCGGCGCGCAGCTGGTGGATATCATCAAGACCCTCAACGACGGCGGCTCCGTCGAACCGCGGATCATCACCGAAGAGACCACCTTCACGCAGGAGCAGGCT
>JBEVLS010000246.1:0-3947 GCA_040509015.1 Microbacterium sp. | reverse complement strand
ACGCTCGTCGTCTTCCACAGCGCCGTGCTGCTGTATCTCGATGCCGCACGGCGCGAGCGCTTCGCACGGATCATGGCGGGATTGTCCGAGGCCGTCGGTCGGCGCGTCGTGTGGCTCGCGAACGAGACGGCCGGCGTCGTGCCGGGCGCGACCGAGCAGGTTCCGGCGGATGCCGCGACCGACCACCGGTTCATCCAGACCGTCGACGGCGTCGCCGTGGCCCTCGCCGGACAGCACGGTGCGGTGTACGAGACGGTTCTGTTCCGCTGAGCGGCCCTCTCACGGCGTAACAGAGGCGGTGGTGCTCCCGCGACCGCCTAGCCTGGAACCCCGCGCGAAAGGTGCCCGACTGTGGACTGGCAGACCTCCGAAGACACGGTGCCCTCGGCTCCCGTGACGGAGGCCGACGCGCGCCTGCTCCTGGGCCGCCCGCCCGCGACGGGGGCCTGGCGCGACGGCGATCCGGTCGGCGATCGGCGCTTCGCCGCGTTCGGCTCGTTCCGCACCGAGGGCGGTGCCGAGCTGCCGGGCTACCGCCTGGCGTACGAGACGTGGGGCGAGCTCTCCCCTGCCCGCGACAACGCGATCCTGGTCCTCCACGCTCTCACGGGCGACAGCCACGTCCGCGGAGCCGCCGGCCCCGGGCATCCCACCACCGGCTGGTGGGACGACATCGTCGCACCCGGCGGCCCGATCGACACCGACCGCTGGTTCGTGGTCGCTCCGAACATGCTGGGCGGATGCCAGGGCTCCACGGGCCCGTCGAGCATCGCCCCCGACGGCTACGAGTGGGCGGGGCGCTTCCCGTACCTCACGACACGCGATCAGGTGAGCGCGCAGGTGCGCCTGGCCGATGCCCTCGGGATCGACACGTGGGCGGGCGTCATCGGCGGATCGATGGGCGGGATGCACGCGATGGAATGGGCGATCGGCCACGCCGACCGCGTCGCGAGGGTCGCCGTCCTGTCCGCTCCTCCCGTCAACACCGCCGATCAGATCGCCCTCAACTCGGTGCAGCTCGAGGCGATCCGCATCGACCCGCGGTTCCAGAACGGGCAGTACTACGACGCGGCCGACGGCGACGGCCCCCACCGAGGTCTCGCCCTCGCGCGCCGCATGGCGCTGCTGAACTACCGCTCGCCGACCGAGCTGAACCAGCGGTTCCAGCGATCGTGGCAGTCGGGAGTGAGTCCGCTCGGCCACGGAGGGCGCTTCGCCGTCGAGTCGTATCTCGACTTCCACGGCAACAAGTTCACGCGCCGGTTCGACGCGAACAGCTATCTGACCCTCGTCGAGGCGATGAACTCGCACGACATCGGGCGCGACCGCGGCGGCATCGACGACGCCCTCGCCCTCGTCACCGCGACGACGCTCGTGCTCGGCATCGACAGCGACCGGCTGTTCCCGATCGACGGTCAACAGCGCATCGCGCGCGGCATCCGCAACACGATCGACGACGAGGCGGTCGTGCTCTCGAGCGATTTCGGCCACGACGGCTTCCTCATCGAGACGCCTGCCGTCGGCAGGCACCTTCGCCGCCTGCTCGACGCCTGATCAGTCCTCGCGCGTATAGCGCCAGGGCAGCTCTCCGACCTCGAGCCGGTGGCGGGCCGTGCCCTCGCTGCTCCCGTCGTACTCGGCGTCCTCGGGCCACAGCAGAGTCGTTCCGCCCACGGTCCTGCGCGCCACCGTCTCGAAGCGTCGATGGCCGCCCGTGCGCGCGGTGTCGATGAGCTCGACGACGGATGCCGCGCCCGCCAGACCCCGCAGCGTCACCCACGTCGGCGGGTAGAGCGTCACCTCGCCGCGCGTATGCCGGGCCAGCAGCACGTCCGGCGCCACCCAGTCCGCGGCCACCGCTTCGTCCGCCGACAGCACGAGGTCGCCTGCGGGCGCCGGGGCGACGAAGAACCACGTCCGGATGCGCAGGGGCAGGCCCGGTGGCGGGTCCCACACCGAGAGCGTCACGAGGGTGTCCGCGTCCAGGACGAGCCCGGTCTCCTCCCAGGTCTCGCGCACGGCGGCGCGGCGTGCGGCGTCCTCCTCGGGTTCGTCGTCCGCGAGGCGATCCGTCTGCTCGAGCTTGCCTCCCGGGAACACCCAGGCGCCGGCGAACGATCCGCGGTCGGGGCGTTCGATCAGCAGCGCTTCGGGCCCCGCGCCGCCGTCGCGCAGCAGGACGACGGTGGCCGCGACGGGGATGCCGGGATCGAGGGCGTCCTCAGGAAGGCGCGGACGGGACTCCCCGGCGATGTCGGCGAGGACGCGCGAGGCGCGATCAGCGGGCGACGGCTCCGTCATGCCGCCAGCCTAGGCCGGAACGCGCGCCTTCGAGTTCTCCAGCGACAGGCTGATGAGCGCGAGCACGAGTCCGCCTGCCGCGAGGCCCACCCCCACCCAGGCCGGTGCGAGGAACCCCCACCCGGAGGCGATGACGACCCCGCCGAGGAACGCGCCCAGGCTGTTGCCGAGGTTGAGCGACGAGTGGTTGACGGCGGCCGCGATCGACTGGTTGTCCTCCGCCACGTCCATCAGACGCGTCTGGATCGTCGGGCTGAGCGCCGCCGACACGAACCCGGTCGCGAAGACGAAGAAGGCCAGGGCCCAGATCCACTGCGCCGTGAGCGCGAGCAGGGCCAGGACGACGGCGAGGGCGACGAGCCCGCCGACCAGCGCACGTCTGAGGTCGACGTCGGCGAGATGACCGCCGACCAGATTGCCGATCGTCATGCCGACGCCCATGAGGACGAGCACGATCGGCACCGCCCATTCGGGCGAGCCGGCGACATCCGTCACGAGGGGCGCGATGTAGCTGTAGACGGCGAAGAATCCGCCGAAGCCGACCGCGCCGACGCCGAGGGCGAGCCACACCTGTCCGATGCGGAAGACCTTGAGCTCCTCTCGCAGGGTGCGTCCGGGATCGCCGGCGTGCTGCGGGACGAAGAAGATGATCGCGACCGTCGCGACGGCGAAGATGATCGCGACGACGAGGAACGCCGCGCGCCAGCCGACCTCCTGCCCGAGGTACGTGCCCAGCGGCACGCCGATGACGTTCGCGAGCGTGAGCCCGGTGAGGACGAATGCGACGCCCTTCGCGCGCTTGCCCGGTCCCAGCACGTCGGCGGCGACGAGCGCACCGATGCCGAAGTACGCGCCGTGCGGCAGCCCCGCGAGGAATCGCGACGCGGCTACGAGCTCGAAGGTCGGCGCGATGACGGTGAGCGCGGTGAAGACCGTGAGCGCCAGCGCGAGCCCGATCATCACGCGGTGCCGCGGATACTTCGCCACCGTGCCTGCGATCGTCGGCGCGCCGATCACGACGCCGAGCGCGTAGAGCGTGATGAGCCAGCCGGTCTGCGCGATCGCGTCTTCCTGCGAGGCCGCCCACTGCGCGGGCAGCAGCGACTCGGCGATGTTCGGAAGCAGGCCCATCACGACGAACTCGGTCATGCCGATGCCGAAGCTGCCGATGGCGAGGGAGAGGAGCGCCCACATCGCCGCACCCGTCCGTGGAGAAGACGAGGTCACCCGGTCATGCTAGTCGCGCTCGCGGCGCCTGTCGAATCGATTCGAGCCCGGATGCCGGCGCTCAGTCGGTGGCGTCGATCGCGGCTTCGAGCCGCTCCAGCTTGCCGTCCAGCTCGCCCGTGTAGCCGGGACGGATGTCGGCCTTGAGAACGAGCGAGACGCGGGAGCCGAACGGCAGGACGGCGTCCGTCGCGCGTCTGACGACGTCGAACACCTCGTCCCACTCCCCCTCGATCTCGGTGAACATCGACGACGTGCGGTGCGGCAGGCCGCTCTCGCGGACGATGCGTACCGCGGCCGCGACGGCGTCGTGGACGCTGCCGTCCGCACTGCCGGTGCCGCTCGGGGCCACGGAGAAGGCGACGATCATGGGAACCTCCGGTTCAAGGGACGACGGCGAAAGACCGCCGGCGGACGGG
>JBEVLS010000245.1:0-8385 GCA_040509015.1 Microbacterium sp. | reverse complement strand
GCGACCGGGCAGGACGGCGGCTGCCACCATGGCGTTCACGACGACCGCCGCCATCGTGCGGGTGACCGCCTGGCCGGCGGCCTCGGCGCCCGTGTCGCCGCGTTCGAAGGCTGTGCCGCGGGTCGCGACGGTCGAGTTCCACGGGATCTCGGCGTCGAAGTACGGAAGGCTGCCGCTCGCCGAGATCAGAGCGATGAGCGACGCGACGCGGTCGTCTGCGGCCGCGCCGTCGACGAGGACGGCGCGGAGGCGCCCGACGAGCTGTGCTCGACGATCGGTGTCGGCGAGCTCGAGCGTGGTCGTCGGGATGAAGCCGAGCGCTCTGCCGCTCTCGCGCCGCAGGATGCCGCGCTCGACCAGCCGGTCGAGGAGTGCGCCGCGCAGCGTGGGGCCCATCGCCGCGATCACCGTCTGGATGCCGCGGGGCTTGTCGACGTACTCCCAGGTCTGCGCGAGCACGGGGTCGGCGGGAGGGGTGTCGCCGGCGGCGCGGACGAGGTGACCGCGCAGGCCGGCGTCGTCGATCGTCACGCCGCCGGACTGCGCGAGTTCGGTGACGACGGCGCCCCCGAGCACGTAGAACAGCGTGTTCTCGCCGGCGATCGTGCCCGACGCGGGCTGGAAGAGCAGGAGGAGGAGGTCTTCGGCGAGGAGCGTGTCGGTGCGCGTGGCGCCCGCGCCGGGGTCGGCTGTGGTCATGCGAAGAGACTAGCACAGTGTGCTAGTACAGTGTGCTAAACCGTAGACTCACGATCGACACACAGGAGGACGGCCCATCGACACGCGACAGAGGATCATCGCCGCAGGCGCCGAGATCCTGAAAGACGGCAAGGGCGACAGAGCCAGCGTGCGGGCGGTCGCCGCACGCGCCGGCGTCGGAGCCAGCACGCTGCGGCACTACTTCCCGACGCAGCGCGAGCTGCTGTACGCGGTGCTCGCGACCGTCTACGAAGGCGCGCTCCCCGATGAGCGCATCCGCGACGCCTCGATCCCCGCCCGCCGGCGCCTCATCGAATGCGTGTCGCGCATGCTCGAGCCCGTCGAATCCGACGCGGCGGCGCGCGAAGTGTGGGGAACGCTGTTCACGACGTTCGTCGGGCCCGACGCGACCGATGAGTCGCGCGCCGGCTATCGTGTGCTCGCCCGTCAGGCCGAGATGCGGATCGAGTCGTGGCTCGGCATCCTCGAAGCGGAGGGCGCGCTCGCAGCGGGCGACAACGTGCAGCGCACGCACTTCCTGCTCACCGTGGTCGACGGGCTGTCGATCGCACGGGCGTTCCCCGGCGACGACTCCCGCCTCGCCGCCGAGGCCGCCACCCTCGCGACCGCGGTGGACGCGGTCTTCGCCCTGACCGCGAGCTGACTCAGCGCAGCTCGAACGTCCGGTCGTCCGACGTGCGACCGCCGACCTCGATCTGCTGACCCAGGTAGCGCACGTGCGTGTGCAGGAGGGATCCGGCGCCCTGCCGGATCTCGAGGTCGCGACCGAGAGCAGCTGACAGCCGCACGGCGGCCGCTCCGGTGGCCTCGTCCTCGCGGATGCCGAGGCCGGGCCCGAACATCCGGGCCCGCACACTCCGGGCGGCCTCGTCGCTCCACGCCCACGCATACACCTGGCCGTCGGTGAAGGCATCCGGATCGATCGCCTCGACGTCGGCGGGCGTCTCGAACTCGGTCAGTTCGAACTCGGGGGTCCATTCGGGGCGCGCCGTGACGAAGACGAGATCGCCGTCTGCGCGCACCCGGACGCTGCCCGCGGGAACGTCGATCTCGGTGATCTCGTCGCCGCTGCGCCGCAGCCAGGTGGCGAGCCCCACCGTCGGATGCCCCGCGAACGGCAGCTCCAGCGTCGGGGTGAAGATGCGCGCCGACGCGGACGTGCCCGACACGTCGTCGATGAAGATCGTCTCGCTGAACCCGAGGTCGGCGGCGATCTGCTGCTCGTGCTTGCGGGTCGATGTCGACGCCCACACGATGCCGAGCGGATTGCCGTGCTCGCCGGACTCATCCACGAACACGTTGACGACGCTCACGAGCAGGCTCACGTGTGCGATTCTCACAGCACCCGGAACGATCCGCGAGGTGCGCGCCGCGAACAGGTCAGTTTCGGAGAAGCGCCCGCACAGAGGGCGGCGTAGCGTGACGGGCACGGGATGCCGCGGCATCCGTCATCGTGAAGGAGACACCATGGCTGACACCGGTCTGAGCAAAGAGGAGCGCGACGCCGTCAAGGAGCGCGCGAAGGAACTGCGGGCGCAGGAGAAGGCGGGCAAGAACCGCGAGGCCGGTCTGAAGTCGGTGCTCGACGCGATCGCGGCGCTCGATGCGGCGGACGCGAAGATCGCCGAAGGACTGCACAAAGTCGTGTCGGACGTCGCACCCGAGCTCGTGCCGAAGACGTACTACGGCATGCCGGGCTACGCGAACGCCGACGGCAAGATGGTCGTGTTCATGCAGCCGGCCTCGAAGTTCAAGACCCGCTACTCGACGATCGGCTTCGAGGGGACGGCCAACCTCGACGACGGCGAGGTGTGGCCCACGGCGTTCGCGGTGCTCGAGTGGTCCGCGGCGGTCGAGAAGAAGTTCGCCGCGCTCGTGAAGACCGCCGTCGGCTGAACCCCCGCCCGCGACACGGCATGCTGGGGGCATGCCGGTCGCATGGATGGAGCGCCACCAGGTCGCGCTCTTCGTCGCCGCGATCGCCGTCGGTGCTGCCGTGGGGCTCGCGATCCCGGATGCCGGGGCGGCCGTCGAGCCCGCGATCACCCCCGCGCTGGGGGCGCTGCTCTACGTGACGTTCCTCGGGGTGCCGTTCGGCCGACTCGCGGCGGCGTTCCGGGATCGGCGCTTTCTCGCGACCGTGCTCGTGCTGAACTTCGTCGCGCTGCCGGTCGTCGTGTTCGGGCTCAGCAGGTTCGTCTCGGACGACCGGGCTCTCCTCGTCGGTGTGCTGCTCGTCCTGCTCACCCCGTGCGTCGACTACGTCGTGGTCTTCACCGGACTCGCCGGTGGCGCGCGCGAGAAGCTGCTCACCGCCACGCCGCTGCTGATGATCGCGCAGGTCGCCCTCCTGCCCGTGTATCTCTGGCTGATGGCGGGGGAGGACGTCGTCGGGGCCTTCGACGTCCGCCCGTTCGTCGAGGCGTTCGCGCTGCTCATCGTGCTGCCGCTGGCGCTCGCCGTCGCGACCCAGCTGCTGGCACGGCGTGCGCGCTGGGCGCGCGCATGGACCGCGGCCGCGGCCGGCGCGATGGTTCCGCTGATGATGGCGGTGCTGGCCGTCGTCGTCGGTTCGCAGATCGCCGCCGTCGGTGGTGCGCTCGCGAGGATCCTCGCGGTCGTTCCGATCTTCGTCGCGTTCGCCGTGCTCGCGTTCGCGGCGGGGTTCGTCGGCTCGCGAGGTCTCGACGCGCCGTCCCGGCGGGCGGTCGTCTTCAGCGGGGTGACGCGCAACTCGCTGGTCGTGCTGCCGCTCGCTCTCGCCCTGCCGTCGACGTTCGCGCTCGCACCGCTCGTGGTGGTGACGCAGACCCTCGTCGAGCTGGTCGTGATGGTCGCGATGGTGTGGGTCGTGCCGCGCGTCGTGCGGGGCTCGCCTGGCCGCGGTCAGCGAGAGCGCGGGTAGCGTGGAACACGTGGCCCTCTCGTCTCGCACCGCTCCTCGCGCACCCCGTCCGACCATCGACCTCGAGGTCGTGGCGACCGAGCGACTCTCGCCGCACCTCGTGCGCGTGACCCTCGGCGGCGAGGGCTTCGCGCAGTTCGAGGATCGACCCGAGACCGACAAGTACGCGAAGCTCAAGTTCGAATCACCGGACGGCCACCCGGTCACCCGCACCTACACGATCCGCGATGTCGACCACGACGCCCGGACCCTCGACCTCGACTTCGTCATCCACGGTGACGAGGGCCTCGCCGGTCCCTGGGCGGCGCGCGCGAAAACCGGCGACACGCTCAGCCTCATGGGGCCGGGTGGCGGCTACCTGCCCGACGCCGAGGCCGACTGGTACCTCTTCGTCGGCGACCTCTCCGCCGTGCCCGCCATCGCGGCATCCCTCGAAGCACTGCCGGCGGAAGCCGTCGGCATCGCCGTGATCGAGGTCGAGAGCGCCGACGAGATCCTCACGCTCACGGCGCCCGAGGGCATCGAGCTGCGATGGGTCGTCGACGATTCGCACGACGCGGGGATGCTGGCGGCATCCGTCGGCGCCCTCGAATGGCCCGACGGTCGCGTCGACGTCTTCGCCCACGGCGAGCGCGAATCCATGAAGGCGCTGCGCCGGGTGCTCTTCGAGGATCGCGGACTGGAGCGCTCGCAGGTGTCGCTCTCGGGATACTGGGCGCGAGGCCGCACGGAGGACCGCTTCCAGGCCGAGAAGCGCGAGCCGATCGGTCAGATCTTCCCGAGCTGATCGCGGCGTCGGGCCTCGCGATTCAGCGGGGCGGCTCGGAGGAGACCGCGAACTAGACTGTTCACATCCCTTCGCGCACTTTCGCGCACCGCCTCCGCAGGAACCGTCGTGACCTCAGCCTCTTCCGCCCGCACCTTCGACGTGCGACACGTGCAGCTCGCCCGCGCGGCGTTCGCCGCGATCGCGGCGGTCATGATCACCTTCTCGCCCGACCACTCCGCCGCCGTCGGCCTCTCGGTGTTCAGCGGTTTCGCGATCGCGACGGGTCTCGTGCACCTGCTCTCGGTCTGGCTCGTCTACCCGGCGGGGCTCCGCTGGCCCTCCGTGCTCCTGGGTATCGTGACGATCGTCGCGGGCATGGCCGGCGGTCTCGGACCGACTCGCACGGTCACGGGCTTCTTCGTGATCGTGATCTCGTGGGCACTCGTCAGCGGTGTCATCGAGGCGGTCTCGGGAATCCTCGCCGTTCGGACGCCCCGCATCAAGCCCGGCGGTGTCGCCCCCTGGTCGGACGGCAGCGCCCCCGTGGTCATGCCCCGCGCGGATGCGCGCGACGCGATCGTCATCGGCGTCGTCGGCGTGGTCCTCGGACTCGCACTGCTCGTCATCCAGCCGGGGTACGCGCTCCAGTACTCGATCGAGGACGCGAACGAGACGTTCACCCTCACCGGCATCATCATCGCGGTCGGCGTCTTCGGCGGATACGCCGCGATCGTCGCCGTCTACCTCGGCATCGCCGGATTCTCGCCGAGGCAGTCGCCCGTCGAAGAGCCGGCGCCCGCCGCAACGAAGGATCTCGCGTGACCGACCGCCCCACCCGACGCGACCTCATGAAGCCCGTGCAGCTGCTCGGGCTCGCGTTCGGCTCCGCCCTCTTCGCGGGAATCGTGACGCTCGTGTCGATGGGCTTCTTCCAGCAGCGCTTCGAAGGGCAGTCCGAGCGCGCGCTCGTCGTCGCCGCGGTCGTCGCGGGCATCACCTTCATCGTCGTGCTCGTCGGGCTCGCGCTCCTCATCCTCGCCGTCGATCCGGCTGAGGTCACCAAGACCGTCGACAGGCCGATCCTCATCGAGAAGGATGAGAAGAACGCCGCCGCAGGCCCGGATGCCGCGGCTCCGGACACCGACCCGCAGCCCTGACTCCTCCGGTCGCTGAGCGTGTCGAAGGGCGGTCGCATCCGCCCTCGGTGACGATGCTGCGACGAGCTCGACGACCGGATTCCGTCCGAGCGGCGGGTCAGGGCAGGCGGTCGACCAGCTCCGACGCCAGGCCCGTGTAGGTGCCGGGCGTGAGGGCGAGCAGGCGCTGCTTCGCGGCATCCCCGATGTCGAGCCCCTCGACGAACTCCGCGAGCTCGGCGGCGCCGACGCGGCGGCCGCGCGTGAGGTCCTTCAGCAGCGCGTAGGGGTCGGTGATCGACGAGCGACCTGCCGCGATCTCGGCGCGGACGACGGTCTGGATCGCCTCGGCGAGGACCTCCCAGTTGGCGTCGAGGTCGGCATCGAGCACCTTCTGCGCGAGCGAGATCTCGCCGAGACCGCGCTCGAGGTTGTCGAGCGCGAGCAGCGAGTGGCCGAACGCGACGCCGATGTTGCGCTGCGTCGTCGAGTCGGTGAGATCGCGCTGCATGCGCGACGTCACGAGCGTCTGCGACAGCGTGGCGAGAAGCCCTCCGGCGATCTCGAGGTTCGCCTCGGCGTTCTCGAACCGGATCGGGTTGATCTTGTGCGGCATGGTCGACGAACCGGTCGCGCCTGCGACGGGGATCTGCGAGAAGAAGCCGAGCGAGATGTACGTCCAGACATCGGTGGCGAGATTGTGCAGGATGCCGCCGGCGTGCCGCACGCGGTCGTACAGCTCGACCTGCCAGTCGTGCGACTCGATCTGGGTCGTCAGCACGTTGAAGCCGAGTCCGAGGTCTTCGATGAACGAGCCCGACAGCTCGACCCAGTCGACCGAGGGCTCGGCGGCGAGATGCGCCGACCAGGTGCCGGTCGCTCCCGAGAACTTCGCGAGGTACTCGCCGCTCTCGATCTGCGCGGCCACTCGCTCGAGGCGCCACGCGAAGACGGCGAGCTCCTTGCCCATGGTCGACGGAGTCGCCGGCTGACCGTGCGTGCGCGAGAGCATCGCGGCATCCCGGTGCTCGATCGACAGGCCCCTCAGCTTCTCGATGACGGTGCGGAGCTTCGGGAGCCACACGCTCTCGACCGCGCGCTTGACCACGAGCGCGTACGACGTGGAGTTGATGTCCTCGCTGGTGGCCGCGAAATGGGTGAGCTCGGCGATCGCGTCGAGCCCGAGGGAGGAGAGCCGGTCGCGCACGAGGTACTCGACGGCCTTGACGTCGTGACGGGTGACGGCCTCTTTGTCGGCGAGCCAGTCGATCTCGGCCTGGCCGAAGTCGAGGTAGAGCGCCCGCAGTCGCGCCTGGTCGTCGGCCGACAGCGGAGAGGTGCCGAACAGCGAGCGATCGGTGAGCGCGATGAGCCACTCGACCTCGACCTCGACGCGGGCGCGGTTCAGGCCCGCCTCGGAGAGATAGTCGGTCAGACCCGACACCGCGGCGCGATAGCGGCCGTCGAGGGGGCTGAGAGGCTGGGGAGGCAGAGAGGTCACAGCAGTCCGTTCGTGCGCCGGCGCTCGTCAGATGGCCGGTCGGATGGCGGGTTCGAGCTGCCGGAAGAGCGCCCGGCTCGCGCTCTCGATCATACCGAGCACCTCGTCGAACATCCCGGGGCCGGCGTAGTAGGGATCCGGCACATCCATGGTCGGGGGGTTCGGGTCGAACGACATCAGCAGCGCGACCTTGTCGGCGTCGCCCTCGCTGCGGGCCCAGCCGCGCAGGATCCGCTCGTGCGTGCGGTCCAGGGCGACGATCAGGTCGCTGCGCGCGAAGTCCTCCTGCGTGAACTGCCGGGCGCGGTGCTTGGCGCCGTCGTATCCGCGCCGGGCGAGCGCGTCGAGGGTCCGCTGGTCGGCGCGCTCCCCGACGTGCCAGTCCCCCGTGCCGGCGCTGGCCGTCCCGACGCGCGAGCCGAGGCCGGCGGCATCCGCGAATCGCCGGAAGACGACCTCTGCCATGGGCGACCGGCAGATGTTGCCGGTGCAGACGAACACGACGCGGAAAGGATCTCCGGCGCTCGCGGTCATGCGCTCCATTCTGGCCTGCGACGCGCGGTGGGTTCCAGAGCCGTCGTCGAAGCGGGTCGCCCAACGTTCACCGGATCGAAACGGAAGGGTCTTCCACCGATGACGCGGCTCGCCTAGCGTGGGGTTCCTGGGGAGGCCGCGAGGCCTCCTTTCCCGCGTCCAGCAGGAGGTTGTCCGTGCGCCGTGCTCAGCTCCGATCGTCCGCTCTCGTCGTCACCGTCGCGACCGCTGCCGCCCTGCTGGCGGCGGCTCCGGCCGCGGCGGCACCGCCGCCCGATCTGCTGATCAGCGAGGTGATCGAAGGCTCGAGCAACAACAAGGCCGTCGAGATCTACAACGGCACGGGTGCGCCGGTCGACCTGACGGGCTACGCGCTGCAGTACTACTTCAACGGCAACACCACGTCGTCGCTGTCGATCCCCCTCACCGGCACGGTCGCGAACGGCGACGTGCACGTGGTCGCGCAGGCCGCGTCGAACGCGACGATCCTCGCGGCGGCCGACCAGACCAACGGCTCGAGCTGGTTCAACGGCGACGACGCGATCGTGCTGGCCAAGGGCGGCGCGGCGATCGACGTGTTCGGCCAGATCGGCTTCGATCCCGGCACGGAGTGGGGCACGGGGCTGAACTCGACCGCCGACAACACCCTGCGCCGCAACGCCGACGTCTGCGCCGGCGACCCGAACGGCGCCGACGTCTTCGACCCGTCGGCGGGCTGGACCGGCTTCGCCGTCGACACGTTCGACGGACTCGGAGCGCACACCGCCGACTGCGGCGACGTCGTGCCCCCCACCCCGAAGGTCGTCATCAACGAGTTCTC
>JBEVLS010000244.1:0-5771 GCA_040509015.1 Microbacterium sp. | reverse complement strand
GGAGCGGCCTCTGCGGGCGCGGCTTCTGCCGCGGGCGCCTCGGCCGGGGCTTCGGCGGCCGGCGCTGTTTCGGCGGCGGGCGCGGGAGCGTCCTCAGCGGGCGCGGACTCTGCAGCGGGGGCGGGTGCCGCCTCCGCCGGGGCAGCCGCACCGTCGCCGATGCGGGCGAGCGCGGAGCCGACGGCGACCGTCTCGTCTTCCTGGGCGAGGATCTCCTGCAGGACCCCGGCAAACGGCGAGGGGATCTCGGTGTCGACCTTGTCGGTCGAGATCTCGACGAGCGCCTCATCGGCCTCGACGGTGTCGCCGACCTGCTTGAGCCAGCGCGTGATGGTTCCTTCGGTCACGCTCTCGCCCAGCTCGGGCAGGACCACGTCCTTGCCGCCGGATGCGGCGGGAGCGGCCTCTGCGGGCGCGGCTTCTGCCGCGGGCGCCTCGGCCGGGGCTTCGGCGGCCGGCGCTGTTTCGGCGGCGGGCGCTGCCTCAGCCGCGGGCGCTGCCTCGGCGGCGGGCTCTGCAGCCTCGGGTGCGTCGGATGCCGCCGGAGCGGACGATCCGTCACCGATCTTGGCCAGGACGGCGCCGACCTCGACGACGTCGTCCTCCTGGACGAGGATCTCCTCGACGACGCCGCTGACGGGCGAAGGGATCTCGGTGTCGACCTTGTCGGTGGAGATCTCGAGCAGACCTTCGTCGGCCTCGACGGTGTCGCCGACCTGCTTGAGCCAGCGGGTGACCGTTCCCTCGGTGACGCTCTCGCCGAGCGCGGGGAGGACCACGGAAGTGCTCATGGGTTTGTCTCCTTCAGGATGAAGTTGTCGTGACTAGCTTAGTGATTCGCGTGCGACCGTCGGTCACAGCGCGTGGAGCGGTTTGCCGGCGAGGGCCAGGAAGGCCTCTCCGAGCGCCTCGCTCTGCGTCGGGTGCGCGTGGATGAGAGGTGCGATGTCTTCGGGGTGGGCCTCCCAGCCGACCGCGAGCTGCCCCTCCGTGATGAGTTCGCCCACCCGATCGCCGATCAGGTGCACGCCCAGAACGGGACCGTCCTTGGCGCGCACCACCTTGACGATGCCGCTGGTGCCGAGGATCTCGCTCTTGCCGTTGCCGGCCAGGTTGTACTCGTACGCCACCACGCCGTCGGCGCCGTGCTTCTCGATCGACTGCGCTTCGGTGAGTCCCACCGAAGCGACCTCGGGGCGGGAATAGGTGACCTTCGGGATCTGGCTCTCGGGGATGACGACGGGCGCGAGACCCGCGATCTCCTCCGCGACGAAGATGCCGTGCTGGAAACCGCGATGCGCGAGCTGCAGCCCCGGCACGAGGTCGCCGACGGCCCAGACGTGGGCGACGCCGGTCCGCAGGCGCTCGTCGGTGACGACGAATCCGCGGTCCAGTTCGACGCCGGCCTCCTCGAATCCGAGGTCGGCGGTCGCCGGACCGCGACCCACGGCGACGAGCAGATAGTCCGCCTCGAAGGTCTTGCCGTCTTCGAGCGTGACGGTGACGGCATCGGCCGTCTGCGTCACGGACTGGAAGCGCACGCCGAGAGACGACGCGATACCGCGCTTGCGGTATGCCCGTTCGAGCGCTTTGCTGATCGACACATCCTCGTTGGGGACGAGGTGGTCGAGGGCTTCGATGATCGTGACGTCGACGCCGAACGAGCGCCACACGCTCGCGAACTCGATCCCGATGACGCCGCCGCCCAGGATCACGACGCGCGCGGGGATCTCGTCGAGCTCGAGGGCGTGCTCGCTGGTGAGGACGCGGCCGCCGATCTCGAGCCCGGGGAGCGTCCTGCTGTACGACCCCGTCGCGAGCACGACGTCCGTGCCGCGGTACAGATCGTCGCCCACGCGCACCGCGGGACCGGCCTCGAGGTGTCCTTCGCCGGGGACGACGGTGATCCCTCGCGCCTTGACGAGGCCCTCGAGTCCCTTGTACTTCTTGGCGACGATGCCTTCGCGGTAGGCCCGGACGCCTGCCGGGTCGATGCCGTCGAGCGTCGCGCGGATGCCGATGCTCGCGGCATCCCGCGCCGTGTCGGCCACTTCGCCGGCGTGCAGGAGCGCTTTGGTCGGGATGCAGCCGCGATGCAGGCACGTCCCGCCGACCTTGTCCTTCTCGACGAGCGCGACGCTCTTGCCCAGTTCGGCGGCGCGGAGCGCAGCGGCGTAGCCGCCGCTTCCGCCGCCGAGGACGACCAGGTCGAACGAGTGCTCTGTCATCGTGTCTTCTCTCCTTCGATGAAGCGGATGAGCGAACGGACGGTCGCCGCGGTGGGGCCCTTGTCGGTGAACCCGAAACCGCCGCCCTTGTTCATGCCCACACCCGCGATGTCGAGATGCACCCAGGGGATGCGCGGCGCGTCCGCGGCATCCGACACGCGACCGACGAAGTGCTGGAGGAACAGCCCCGCGAACAGGGAGCCGCCCGCGGGATCGCCGATCTTGGCGTTCTGCAGATCCGCGATCGGCGAGTCGAGGTCATCCTTCATGTGAGCGGGGAGCGGGAGCTGCCAGGCGAGCTCGTCCACTGCCGCGGCCGCGGCCAGGTACTCGGCGACGGCCGCGTCGTCGCCCATGACGCCCGTGTGACGGGTGCCCAGGGCCACCGTGATCGCGCCGGTGAGAGTGGCGACGTCGATGATGACGTCGGGATGCCGGCGACTCGCCGCGACGAGCCCGTCCGCGAGGACCAGACGACCTTCGGCGTCCGTGTTGGTCACCTCGACGGTGGAGCCGTCGAGGATCCGCAGCACGTCTCCAGGACGCGTGGCACGGCCGGATGGCATGTTGTCGGCGATGCACAGCCACGCGCTCACGCGGACCGGGGCGCCGATCGTGGCGACGGCCCGCAGCACCGCGAGCGCCGTGGCGGCGCCGCACATGTCGTACTTCATGCCCATCATCGATGCGGCCGGCTTGAGCGAGAGTCCGCCGGTGTCGAACGTGATCCCCTTGCCGACGAGCGCGACATGGCGCTCGGCGCCCTCGGGGGAGTACTCGAGATGCACGAGGCGGGGCGGGCGGTCCGATCCCTGGCCGACGCCGAGGATGCCTCCGTACCCGCCCTCGGTGAGCGCCGCCTCGTCGAGCACGTCGACGGTGACGTCGAGTCCACCGACCGATTCGACGGCGCGCTCGGCGAAGTCGGCCGGTCCGAGCCATTCGGCGGGGATCGACACGAGATCCTTCACCAGCGCGGCGGCGTCGGCGATCGCGGCGATCCGGGCGAGGTCGGCGGGCGCGGCATCCGTGTCGGAATAGACGAGCACGCGGGCGGCGCGGGGCTTGGGCGGTTCGGTCTTGTAGCCGTCGAAGCGGTAGCCGCCGAGAACGGCGCCCTCGCCCAGGGCCGCCCAGGTCTCGGGGGAGGCCAGAGGAGCGGCGAGCGCGACGACGCCGAAACCGGTGAGGGTGCGGATGCCGGTGCCCGCCGCATCGCGCAGGGCAGCGGCATCCGGGTCTGCGCCCGTTCCGACGACGGCGAGGGGCAGCCGGGTGCTCTCGGGGGCGGACACGCGCAGGAAGGAGCCCGGCGATCCGGTGAACCCGACGGCGGTGAGAGCCGCGGCGAGACCGGGCCATTCGGTGAGGGGATCATCGCCCTCGAGAGGTGGAAGAGCCAGCAGGATCGCGTCTGCGGTCGTGTCTCGGATCGGATCGGATCGGTGCTCGAGCTCGGGGAACGACATGTCCTCCATCCTAGGGAGCGCGTGTTCGCTGTGAGCGGGATCGCCCCGACCCGCGCGTCGGAATGGGGCTCGTAGCATGGAGCCATGCCCTCCCACGGTCCGCTCTACGAGCGCTCGGTCTCGGCACCCTCGGTTCCCGACGGCCTGCCCCTGGTGATCGCGCTGACCGGGTTCACGGATGCCGGCGGCGCCGTCGGGCAGATCGTCGAGCACTTCCGCGAGGATCTCGAGCCGACACCTCTCGTCGTCTTCACCAACGACGTCCTCCTCGACTACCGGGCGCGTCGTCCGATCATCTCGTTCGATCAGGACCACCTCAGCGACTATCGCCCGCCGCGCCTGGAGTTCTCGCTCGCGCACGACGTGCTCGGTCAGCCGTTCCTCCTCCTGGCCGGGTACGAGCCGGACTTCGCGTGGGACGCGTTCTCCCAGGCGGTGCTCGCCCTGGCCGACGCCTACGCCGTCTCGACGGTGACGTGGGTGCACGCGATCCCGATGCCCGTGCCGCACACGCGTCCGATCGGCACGACCGTGAGCGGTACCCGCACCGATCTGACCGAGGCGCACTCCGTCTGGCAGCCGCACACCCAGGTACCCGCGACCGCGGGTCATCTGCTCGAGTACCGCTTCGCCGAAGCGGGCGCGAGCGTGGCCGGCTTCGTGCTGCTGGTGCCCCATTACCTCGGCGACACCGAGTTCCCGGCGGCCGCGCTCGCGGCCCTCGACAGTCTCACGGTCGCGACCGGCCTCGTCTTCTCGGGCGACGACCTGCGCGACGAGAACACGGACTACCTCGCGAAGGTCACCGATCAGGTGGCCGGAAGCGACGAGCTCTCGCGGATGCTCGAGGGTCTCGAGGAGCGCTACGACTCCTACATGGCCGGGTCGACGCTCGCCACTCCGATCATCCACACGGGCGGGCTGCCGAGCGCCGACGAGCTCGCGGCGGAGCTCGAGCGATTCCTCGCGAACCGGCCCGCCTCGGACGACGACAAGCGCGGCTGAACCGCCCGCGGGGAATGTCTCACCGCGTCCACGCGTTTGTAGGAGAGGCACCAATCGACCTCGACCGCCCCGCAGTGATGGTGTGTGGTGGCGAGTATGCGATACTGGATGCCTTGACCCGTTGTCAACCGGTGTCGCCAGGCTCGCCTGTCGGCCTCGGGACTTGACAAGGGTCTTACTAGTGTCCGAAATCTCCCGAGACGCCCGCCACGCAGGCGTCGTCGTGAAAGGCAGAACGTGACTCCAGGCACGAAAACCCAGCCCCGCTCCGTCGCCGCGCAGGACACCGAGCCCGAAGAGGTCGTGGCGCCTGCCAAGTCAGCAGCCAAGAAGCCCGCCGCCAAGAAGGCTCCCGCGACGAAGACCGCTGCCACCAAGACCACCGCGAGCAAGGCCAAGGCCGCGCCCAAGAAGGCGTCCAAGGCCGTCGACGACGACGCGGACGACGACGGCGAAGACATCGAGATCGACGCGGAGATCGAAGAGGTCGACGGCGACGACGAGACCACTCCCGCGGTCACGAAGTCCAAGGCGAAGGCCGGCGCAGACGGCGATGCCGAGTCCTCCGACTCCGACGAGGAAGACGACGAGGACGCCAAGGCTCCCGTCGTGACGGAGCCGCTGCCGACCGGGGCGATCGTCATCTCGTCCTCGGACGACGAAGACGTTCCCGTCTACTCGACCATGATCACCGGTGCGACGGCCGACCCCGTCAAGGACTACCTGAAGCAGATCGGCAAGGTGCCGCTGCTGAACGCGGCCGAAGAGGTCGAGCTCGCGATGCGCATCGAGGCGGGTCTGTTCGCCGAAGAGAAGCTGTCGCACATGTCGCCGGCCGAGAAGTCGTCGCAGACGGGCCTCGACCTGCAGTGGGTGGCCCGCGACGGTCAGCGCGCCAAGTCGCACCTGCTGGGCGCGAACCTGCGCCTCGTGGTCTCGCTCGCCAAGCGCTACACCGGTCGCGGCATGCAGTTCCTCGACCTCATCCAGGAGGGCAACCTGGGCCTCATCCGTGCCGTCGAGAAGTTCGACTACACGAAGGGCTTCAAGTTCTCGACCTACGCCACGT
>JBEVLS010000243.1:0-3334 GCA_040509015.1 Microbacterium sp. | reverse complement strand
GCGACGGATCGGTCTCGCGCATGGCCGGCCTCGCGCGGCGCTTCACCCGCCCGCTGCTGGTCGTGCCGGGCGGCACGTTCAATCACTTCGCGCGCTCCGCAGGACTCGAGGACGTGGAGACGGCGCTCGATGCTTACGACCGCGGGCACACGATCGACGTCAGTGCGATCTCGGCGTCGACCGACGACGATGAGCCTGTCCTCGCCCTCAACGCGGTCTCGGTGGGCAGCTACCCCGAGCTCATCGAGCGGCGGGACCACGACCGCGCGCGACTCGGCAAGTGGCTGGGCGGGATCGTCGCGGCCTGGACCACGATGAGAACGGCGGAGCCGCTGACGATCCTCGTCGACGGGCGGCGCGCGCGGGTGTGGTCGGTGTTCGTGGGCATCGGTCGCAACGCTCCGGATCGCGTGGCCACGATGCAGCGGCAGGAGCTCACGGCGCCCATCCTCGACGTGCGCATCCATCACGCCCGAGGGTCGCGGCTGCGTGCGATGGCGTCGCTCGCCTTCGGGCGCCGCACCGCGGCGGTGCTGAGGGTGCTGGGCGTCATGCCGCCGAAAGAGGACGTCGAGCGGCTGCTCGTCACCGAGATCGAGATGCTCGTGCGTCCGGCCCCGGGGCACTCGACCGTGTACGTGCACGACGGCGAGCTGGGCGATCCGCCCGGGGACTCGTTCACGCTCCGGTGCGTCGCCGTGCCCTCGGCGGTGACGGTCTACGTGCCGGAATCCGTCCGCGGCACGTAGACCGTCGCGGTCAGTCGTGCTGGGGGAAGCCCAGGTTGAGGCCGCCGTGCGACGGGTCGAGCCAGCGCGACGTGACGGCCTTCTCCGCCGTGAAGAAGTCGAAGCCGTGCGGGCCGTACGCCTTCGCGTCGCCGAAGAGCGAGGCCTTCCACCCGCCGAACGAGTGATAGGCCACCGGGACGGGGATCGGCACGTTGATGCCCACCATGCCGACCGTCACCTCGCGCTGGAAGCGCCGCGCGGCGCCGCCGTCGTTCGTGAAGATCGCCGTGCCGTTGCCGTACAGGCTGCCGTTGATGATGCCGAGACCCTCTTCGTAGCCCTCGACGCGGACGACGGACAGGACGGGACCGAAGATCTCGTCGGTGTACACCGTCGACGACGTGGGCACCTTGTCGATCAGCGTGGGCCCGAGCCAGAAGCCGTTCGGATCGCCGTCGACCTCGATGCCGCGTCCGTCGACCACGACATCGGCGCCGTCGGTCTCGGCGACGTCGATGTACGACGCGACCTTGTCCCGGTGCACCTTCGTGATGAGGGGGCCCATGTCGCAGCCGCGGGTGCCGTCTCCGGTGCGGAGCGTGCCCATCCGCTCGGCGATCTTCGCGACGAGCTCGTCGGCGACGGTGTCGACCGCGAGCACGACCGAGATCGCCATGCAGCGCTCGCCCGCCGAACCGAAGCCCGCGTTGACGGCGGCGTCGGCGGCGAGGTCGAGGTCGGCATCCGGAAGCACCAGCATGTGGTTCTTCGCACCGCCGAGGGCCTGCACCCGCTTGCCGTTGCTCGCCGCGGTCTCGTAGATGTACTTCGCGATGGGGGTCGAGCCCACGAACGAGATCGACCGCACGTCGGGGTGCTCGAGCAGCGCGTCGACGGCCTCCTTGTCGCCGTGGACGACGTTGAGCACGCCGTCGGGAAGACCCGCCTCGGTCATGAGGGCGGCGAGCCAGTTCGCAGCGGTCGGGTCCTTCTCGGACGGCTTGAGGATCACGGCGTTGCCGGCCGCGACCGCGATCGAGAAGAACCACAGCGGAACCATCGCGGGGAAGTTGAAGGGGCTGATGATGCCCACCACGCCGAGCGGCTGGCGCAGCGTGTAGACGTCGATGCCGGTCGAGACGTTCTCGGAGTACGCGCCCTTGGTGAGGTGTCCGAGTCCGCACGCGAACTCGACGACCTCCATGCCGCGGGCGATCTCGCCGAGGGCGTCCGAGAGCACCTTGCCGTGCTCTGCGGTGAGGATCGCGGCGAGCTCGTCCTTGCGGGCGTTGAGCAGCTCGCGGAAGGCGAACATCACGGCGGTGCGCTTCGAGATCGAGGCGTCGCGCCATGACTCCCACGCCGCAGAGGCGACGTCGACGGCGGATGCCACGTCGTCGGTCGAGGCGAAGCGCACCTGCTTCTGCACCGCGCCCAGCGCCGGGTTGTAGACGTCTCCGGTGCGCGTGCCCGAGCCGGGCCAGGCTGCGCCGCCCACCCAGTGGTCGAGGGTCTCGCTCATGTCTGTTCCTTTCGTCGCGGGCTCTTCGTGGGAGCCCGCCTTTTCGGGGCTCACGCCCGGACGGCGGTGAAGGCCTCGTCGTAGATGGCCAGCGCCTGCTGCACCTCGTCGTCGGTGACGACGCACGGCGGCACGACGTGGATGCGGTTGTCGGCGGCGAAGGGGAGCAGACCGCGCGACGTGAGCTCTTTCTTGAGCTGCCCGATGACGGCGGCGCCGACGGGTTCGCGCGTCTCTCGGTCGGTGACGAGCTCGAGCGCCCAGAAGACGCCCTCGCCCCGCACGTCGCCGATGAGATCGTGCTTCTCGCCGAGGGCCGCGAGCCCGGGCGCCAGCAGGTCGTCGCCGATGCGGCGGGCGTGCTCGATGATGCCCTCGCTCTCCATCGCGTCGATCGAGGCGACGATGGATGCCGCGGCCAGCGGGTGTCCGGAGTAGGTCAGCCCGCCCGGGAAGACCCGCTCGTCGAAGGTCGCCGAGATCGGCTCGGAGATGATGACGCCGCCCACCGGCACATAGCCGGAATTGACGCCCTTCGCGAAGGTGATGAGGTCGGGGACGACGTCGTACCCGTCGAACGCGAACCAGCGGCCCGTGCGTCCGAAGCCGGCCATGACCTCGTCGAGGATCAGCACGATGCCGTATTCGTCGGCGAGTGCCCGCACGCCGGCGAGATAGCCCGGCGGCGGGATCATGATGCCGGCCGTGCCGGGAATCGACTCGAGCAGGATCGCGGCGATGGTGCCGGGACCCTCCGCCTGGATCACGCGCTCGAGGTGGTGGAGGGCGCGCGCCGATTCCTCTTCGGGGGTCGTCGCCCAGAACTCGCTGCGGTACAGGTAGGGGCCGAAGAAGTGCACGTGCCCGCGGGCGTACTGATTCGGCATCCGCCGCCAGTCGCCCGTGGCGACGATGGCCGCGCCCGTGTTGCCGTGGTACGAGCGATAGGTCGACAGCACGGTGTCGCGACCCGTGTGCAGGCGCGCCATGCGGATCGCGTTCTCGTTCGCGTCGGCGCCGCCGTTGGTGAAGAAGACCTTCGCGAACCCGGCGGGCGCCTTCGAGAGGATCCGCTCGGCAG
>JBEVLS010000242.1:0-6533 GCA_040509015.1 Microbacterium sp. | reverse complement strand
GTGAAGGTCAAGGTCATCGACCGCACGACCGTGATCCTCGACATCTTCAGCCAGCACGCCAAGAGCCGCGAGGGCAAGGCGCAGGTCGAGCTCGCCCAGCTCGAGTACCTCCTGCCGCGTCTTCGCGGCTGGGGTGACTCGATGAGCCGTCAGGCCGGTGGCCAGGTCGGCGCCGGCGGCGCGGGTATGGGCTCGCGCGGCCCGGGTGAGACGAAGATCGAGCTCGATCGTCGCCGCATCCGCACCAAGATGGCTCAGCTTCGCCGTCAGATCCGAGACTTCACGCCGGCTCGCGAAGCCAAGCGCGCCGAGCGCAAGCGCAACACGATCCCCGCCGTCGCGATCGCCGGCTACACGAACGCGGGCAAGTCCAGCCTGCTCAACCGCCTCACGCGGGCGGGCGTGCTGGTCGAGAACGCGCTGTTCGCGACGCTCGACACGTCGGTGCGGCGCTCGCAGACGGCGGACGGACGCGTCTACACGCTCACCGACACGGTCGGTTTCGTCCGCAATCTGCCGCACCAGCTCGTCGAGGCGTTCCGCTCCACTCTCGAAGAAGTCGGCGATGCCGACGTGCTGCTGCACGTCGTCGACGCGTCGCACCCCGACCCGGCGGCGCAGCTCGCGACCGTCCGGGACGTGATCGGCGATGTGGGCGCCCGCGACACGCGCGAGATCGTGGTGTTCAACAAGTCCGACCTCGTCGACGACGACACCCGGATGGTGCTGCGCGGGCTCGCCCCCGCGGCGCACTTCGTGTCGTCGCGCACGGGTGAGGGCATCGAGGAGCTCCGCGCGGCGATCGAAGAGGCTCTGCCTCTTCCGGCCGTCGAGGTGCGCGCGGTCGTCCCCTACGACCGCGGCGACCTCATCTCGGCCGCGCACGAGACGGGCATCATCGTGGCGCAGGAGCACCGTGCCGAGGGCACGTACCTGCACGCGCACGTCGGCGCCCGTCTCGCCGCCGACCTCGAGCCCTTCTCGGCCTGATCAGCCGAGCTCGACCGCGGGCACTCCGGGCGGAGTGAAGCCGAACACCGCGCCGAGGAACGAGAGCTCGGTCTCGAGCGCGTGGACCACGGTCTCGGCGCGGCGGAATCCGTGGCCTTCGCCCTCGTAGAGGACGTAGGCGTGCGGCACGCCGTGGGCGGCGAGGGCGTCGCGGACAGCCTCGGACTGCGCGGGCGGCACCACGGTGTCGTCCGCACCCTGGAGGAGCAGCAGAGGCACGCGGAAGAGCTCGGGGCGCGTGAGCGGCGACCGCTCGAGGTAGACGTCCTCGGCCTCGGGGAGAGGTCCGATGAGCCCGTCGAGGTAGCGCGCCTCGAAGTCGTGCGTGTCGGCCGCGAGCGCCCGGGCGTCGCCGACGCCGTAGCGCGAGATCCCGGCGGCGAACGCGTCGGTGCGGGTCACGGCGGCGAGCACCGTCCAGCCGCCCGCGGACCCGCCGGCGATCGCGATGCGGGTGGCGTCGGCGGTGCCCGATGCCGCGATCCCGCGAGCGGCCGCTGCCACGTCATCGACGTCGACGACCCCCCACTGCCCGCGCAGGCGCTCGCGGTAGGCGCGGCCGTAGCCGGTGGAGCCGCCGTAGTTCACGTCGAGCACGCCGATGCCGCGGCTGGTGAGATAGGCGATCTTGCCGGATGCCGCGGGCCCGACGTGCGCGGTCGGACCGCCGTGGACGAACACGACGTACGGCGGCCGCTCGCCCTCCGCGGCGGTGACATCGGGATTCGTCGGCGGGTAGTCGAAGGCGTGGACGGGGCCGTGCGGGCCGTCGAACGTGACGGCGCGCGGGCGCGGCATCCATTCCTCGCCCCAGGGTGCCTCGGCGCCGCGGACCGCGGTGACCGAGCCGCCCGCGAGATCCACGAGCCACAGCCCCGGCCCCTCGACGACGCCGGCGCCGCTGAGGAGGACGCGCGTGCCCGACACGTCCTCGATGGATGCCCCCGAGGTGACGGGCACGTCGAGGGCCGCGGTGGCCCCGGTGAGCGGGTCGGCGACGACGAGCTCGTCCGCGCCGTTCGTGCGCACGGCGACGATGCGGCCGTCGGCGAGCACGGTGAACCAGCGGGTGCCGAGCACCCACAGGCCACCGCCGGTGTCGGCGTCCGCCGGTGCGACGGCCGTCGGCGCATCGTCGTCGAGGCCGGCGCGGTACAGATTCCACCGGCCGTCGGGATCGTCGGCGAAGAGCAGCTCGCTCTTGGACAGCCAGACCGGCTGCACGGGGGCGGTCGCGCCGCCGGCGACGACCTGCCAGTCCGTGACGCCGTCCGCGCCGATGCCGCCCACGCGCAGTTCCGAGCGATCCCACGGCATGTCGGGGTGGTCCCACGCGATCCAGGCCAGACGCGTGCCGTCCGGGGACAGCGCCGGATGGGCGACGAAGTCGCTGCCCGCGGCGAGGCTGCGGACCGCGGTCGGGTCGTCGGCACCCGATCCGTCGAGCGGGACCTCGACGATGTCGCGTCGTGGCACAGCCGATCCGTCGTGCGACTCGCGCACCGCGAGCAGGCGTCCGCCGTCGATCGTCAGCCCGCCGAATCGCACGTCGCCGCCCTCGGGCGTGAGCACGACGGGGTCGGATCCGCGTCGCAGAAGCCGCACGCGCTGGTCGGACTTCTCCACGAACACCAGCCCGCCGTCGCGGGTGGTCGTCCAGGATCCTCCGCCGTACTCGTGCACGCGCGAACGCGCGCTCCACGGCGCGGGCAGGACGTCTTCGACGGCGCCGGATGCCGCGCGCCGCCGCACCGCGGTGCGGCCGGCCTCTTCGGGCACGCCCTCGCCCCACCAGACCTCGTCGCCGACGAAGCGCGCCCCTTCGATGCGCGGGGAGGCCGCCGAGACGGCGGACGCGGAGAGGGGGGAGGGCCAGGCGCCGTAGGGAGTCGTCACACCTCCACGGTAGGCGGAGGCGCCGGGTGATGAAACAGGAGGTCACACGCACGACGCGATGTGCGGTGCTTCGCTACCGTTGACCCATCGTCGCCCGGGCACCCCCGGGCAGGGAGCGACAGCCGAGCCCGGCACCCGCCCGCGATGTGTGACTCGGCGTCGAGCCGGGCCCGCTCGCGGCCGCCCGGCCACCTGATCCGATCCCGAGAGCACGACATGTCCATCGACCTGAGCGCACCGCCCGTGCCGTTCTCGTTCGAGCTGTACCCGCCGAAGTCCGACGCCTCGACGGTGGCTCTCCACGAGACGATCCGGCTGCTCGCCGCGGCGGGTCCCCGGTTCATCTCGGTGACCTACGGTGCGGGGGGCTCGACGGGCGGCAGATCCCTCGACCTGCTGCGCCACATCCTCCGCGAGACCGACGTCGCCCCGCTCGCGCACCTGACGTGCGTGGGCAACACCTACGCGGGTGCGGCCTCTCTCATCCGGGAGTTCCTCGACGCCGGGATCACGAGCTTCCTCGCGCTGCGCGGCGATCCTCCCGCCGGGACGGCCGAGGGGGAGGGATTCCTCGGCGACATCGAGAGCTCGGCGCAGCTCGTCCAGCTCATCGATCGCGCCCAGGCGGAGCGGGCTCCGTACACCGAGGCGTCGATCCCCGGCGTACCGGGCGCGGCGCGCGTGGAGCCGCGGACGAAGGTCGACATCGCCGTCGCCGCCTTCCCGAACGGACATCCGCGATCGCGGCATCCGCGCGAGCACATCGATGCGCTGCTGGCCAAGCAGGCGGCGGGTGCGACGCTGGCGATCACCCAGCTGTTCTTCCATGCCGACGACTACCTCGCGTTCGTGCAGCGATCGCGCGAAGCGGGCGTGACGATCCCGATCCTCCCCGGCATCATGCCGATCACCTCGCCGACCCGGCTCCGACGCGTTCTCGAGCTCAGCGGCGAGGAGCTCCCCGCCGAGCTCGCGATCGCCCTGGACGTCGAACCGACCGTCGAGGGCCAGCGCGCGGTCGGCGTCGCCTACGCCGCGGATCTGGTGCGCGACGTCGTCGCGGGAGGCGCGCCCGGCGTCCACCTCTACGCCTTCAACAACCACGAGACGGTGATCGCGGTACTCCGCGATGCCGGCATCCTCACCCAGCCCCTTCAGAAGGAGACCGTACGATGACCGCACCCCGACCCGCCCTTGCCAGCGGCACGATCCTCGGCTACCCGCGCATCGGACGCCGCCGCGAGCTCAAGCGCGCCGTCGAGGCGCACTGGGCAGGCAGGACCGACGCGCAGACCCTCGAGCAGACCGCAGCGGATCTGCGCCGAGCGACCCGCGAGCGCCTCGCCGCGCTCGGGCTCGGTCGCGACGACTCCTCGATCCCCGAGTCGTTCTCGTACTACGACCAGGTGCTGGACGCCGCCCTCACGGTCGGCGCTCTGCCCGAGCGCTTCTCGGCGCTCCGCGAGCAGGACGGCACGATCGGGCTCGGCGCCTACTTCACCGCCGCGCGCGGCGAAGGTGCGAGCCTGCCGCTCGAGATGACGAAGTGGTTCGACACCAACTACCACTACCTCGTGCCCGAGATCGGCCCCGAGACCGTGTTCTCGCTGTCCAGCGACCGCTACGCGCGACAGGTCGCCGAGGCCAAGGCGGACGGCTTCACGGTCCGTCCGGTCGTGGTGGGCCCGGTCACGCTCCTCGCGCTGGCCAAGGCCACCGACGCCGCCCCCGACGGGTTCGACCCGCTCAGTCGGCTCGAGGACGTCCTTCCCGTCTACGTCGAGCTCCTCGCGTCGCTGCGCGCCGCGGGCGCCGAATGGGTGCAGCTGGACGAGCCCGCGCTCGTGAGCGAGAGCCTGCCCGCTTCCGCGGCGGTGCTGGCGGATGCCGCAGCTCGCGCATACGCCGTTCTCGGCGGCGCGCAGGACCGCCCCGCGATCCTCGTGACGGCCGGATACGCCCAGCTGTCGACCGAGGCGTGGGCGGCGCTCGCCGCTGCGCCGGTCGAAGCCCTCGCGATCGATCTGACCCGCGGCTCGGTCCCCGAGACCGTCGCGGGCCTCGACGACAAGATCCTCGTCGGCGGGGTGGTCGACGGGCGCAACATCTGGCGAGGTGACCTGGAGGGCGCCTGGAACGCGCTCGACGGCCTCTCGACGCTGGGCGCGGCGTCCGTCGTCGCCGGCACCTCCACGTCGCTGCAGCACGTTCCGCACGACGTCGACGACGAGGCCGAGCTCGACCCGAGGCTCGTCTCGTGGCTCGCGTTCGCCGACCAGAAGACCGGGCAGGTCGTCACGCTGGCCAAGGGCCTCGACGAGGGCCGCGCCGCCATCGCCGACGAGCTCGCCGCGGCATCCGCCGCCCTCGCCGATCGCCGCAGCGCCCCGGGCGTGCGCGACGGAGCGGTGCGCGCGCGCGCCGCCGCGCTGACGCCGGGCGACTTCGATCGTGGTGACTACGAGACGCGCGTGTCGGCGCAGGATGCCGCCCTCGGCCTTCCCGTGCTCCCGACCACGACGATCGGGTCGTTCCCGCAGACCGGCGACATCCGCCGCGCGCGCGCCCGCCACGGCAAGGGCGAGATCACCACCGAGGAGTACGAGCAGTTCCTGCGCGACGAGATCGCGCGCGTCGTGACGCTGCAGGAGGATCTCGGGCTGGACGTCCTCGTGCACGGCGAGGCGGAGCGCAACGACATGGTGCAGTACTTCGCCGAGAACCTCGATGGGTTCGCCGTGACGCAGAACGGCTGGGTGCAGTCGTACGGCTCGCGCGCGACGCGTCCGTCGATCCTGTGGGGCGACGTCTCGCGCCCGGCGCCCATCACGGTGGCGTGGTCGGCGTTCGCGCAGTCCCTCACCGACAAGCCGCTCAAGGGCATGCTCACCGGGCCGGTGACGATCCTCGCGTGGTCGTTCGTGCGCGACGACCAGCCGCTCGGCGAGACCGCCGACCAGGTGGCTCTCGCGCTGCGCGACGAGATCGCCGATCTGGAGGGAGCCGGCATCCGGGTCATCCAGGTCGACGAGCCGGCGCTGCGAGAGCTCCTGCCGCTCAAGAAGGCGGACCAGCCGGCGTACCTGGACTGGTCGGTGGGCTCGTTCCGACTCTCGACGGCGGGCGCCCAGGACGCGACGCAGGTGCACACGCACCTCTGCTACTCGGAGTTCGACGTCGTGATCGACGCGATCGCCGCCCTCGACGCCGACGTCACGTCGATCGAGGCCGCGCGCAGCCGCGGCGAGGTCATCGGCGACATCGCGACGTCGGGCTTCTCGCACGGTGTCGGGCCCGGCGTCTACGACATCCACTCGCCGCGCGTGCCGTCGGTGGGCGAGGTGAGCGAGCTTCTCGAGCGCGCCGTGGCGGAGCTGCCCCTCCGTCAGGTGTGGGTCAACCCCGACTGCGGACTCAAGACCCGCGGATACGACGAGACCGTCGCGTCGCTGCGCAACATCATCGAGGCGACCCGCGCCGTGCGCGAGAAGGTCGACGTGGTCGTCTAACTCGCGCTCGATCCGGATGCCGCGGCCGCGACGGTCGCGGCATCCGTCGCGCGAGCGTCGTCGTCGCCTTCGGTCCGCTCGTCGTCCCGTCGCTGGAGCAGCTCGAGGATCCAGGCG
>JBEVLS010000241.1:0-4242 GCA_040509015.1 Microbacterium sp. | reverse complement strand
CGTAGTACCACCCGGTGGGGGCGCGAGCCCCCACCGGATACACCCCCACAAGGAACCACTGCACCCATGACAACGTCACGCATCGTCGTCACCGGCATCGGAGCCTCGTCGCCCATCGGCGGCACGGCTCCCGAGAGCTGGTCCGCCCTGTTGAGCGGCGCCTCCGGTGCCCGCACCCTCGAATACGACTGGGTGGAGCAGTACAGCCTCCCCGTCACGTTCGCGGCGCAGGCGGCCGTGCGGCCCGACACCGTCCTGGAGCGGCCGGTCGCGAAGCGCCTCGACCCTTCCGCGCAGTTCGCGCTCGTGGCGGCGAAAGAAGCATGGGCGGATGCCGGTTCGCCCGAGGTCGACCCCGATCGGCTCGGCGTCGACTTCTCCACCGGCATCGGCGGCCTGTGGACCCTGCTCGACGCGTGGGACACGCTGCGCGAGAAGGGCCCGCGGCGCGTGCTCCCGATGACCGTGCCCATGCTCATGCCCAACGCGGCGGCCGGCAACCTGTCGCTGCACTTCGGCGCGCGCGCCTACGCCCGAACCGTCGCGAGCGCCTGCGCGTCCAGCACCGAGGCGATCGTGAACGCGGTGGAGCACATCCGCGCCGGGTACGCCGATGTCGTCATCGCCGGCGGCACCGAGTCGGCGATCCACCCCATCACGATGGCGTCGTTCGCGTCCATGCAGGCCCTCTCGCGCCGCAACGACGATCCCGCCACCGCCTCGCGCCCCGCGAGCATCGACCGCGACGGCTTCGTCATGGGCGAGGGCGCAGGCGCGCTCGTCCTCGAGACCGAGGAGCACGCGAAGGCGCGCGGCGCCAAGATCTACGCCGTCGTGGCGGGCGGCGGAGTCACCGCCGACTCGTACCACATCACGGCCAACGACCCCGAGGGCACCGGCGCCGCCCGCGCGGTGCGCATGGCGCTGGAGATGGCGGATGCGTCTCCGGACGACGTCACGCACATCAACGCGCACGCCACGTCGACACCGGTGGGCGACCCCAACGAGTACACGGCGCTCCACACGGTCTTCGGCGAGCGGATCGCCGACATCCCCGTCTCGGCGACCAAGGCCTCCACCGGGCACCTGCTCGGCGGCACGGGCGCTCTCGAGGCGATCTTCACGATCCTGGCGATCCAGGAGCGTACGGCCCCGCCGACGATCAACCTCACCGAGCAGGACCCCGAGGTGCCGTTCCGCCTGTCGGGCGAGCCGACGCCGCTCGGTGCGGGTCCGCAGCTCGCGATCAGCAACTCGTTCGGCTTCGGCGGCCACAACGCCGTCGCTGCGTTCACCTCGGTCTGACCGACACGAAGACGCCCCCGTCGCTCGCATGTCGAGCGTCGGGGGCGTCTGTCGTATCAGGCGGCGATTCGCGTTCCCATCGCCCGGGATGTCGGCCTCCGACCGTCGGTAATGACGCCTCGAACCGCCTGAGCCTGTGGAGTTGTGGAGCTGAGCCTCTCGGGCGTCAGCCGACCTTGTGGAGCCAGACGACCGGGGCGTCGTCGCTCGCGTGACGGAAGGGCTCGAGCTCCTCGTCCCATGCGGCGCCGAGCGCGATGTCCAGCTCGCGCTGCAGCTCGAAGGCGTCGCCCGCGGCGAGCTCCATCGCGTAGCGGATGCGGTCCTCTCCGATCACGACGTTGCCCGCCGTGTCGGTCTGCGCGTAGTGGATGCCGAGCCCGGGCGTGTGCATCCAGCGACCGCCGTCGCTGCGAGGAGTCGGGTCCTCCGAGACCTCGAAACGCAGGTGCTCCCACCCGCGGATGGCGGTGGCGAGGGCAGCGCCCGTGCCGGCCGTGCCCTCCCAGTAGAACTCTGCCCGGCGGCTGCCGTTCAGCACCGGCTGCTCCGCCCACTCGAAGCTGACGCCGCGCCCGAGGGCACGACCGACAGCCCACTCGAGGTGGGGGCACAGTGCTCGTGGCGCGGAATGGATGAGGACCACTCCGCGCGCCTGAGGTGTCGCCATGATCTCTCCGTTTCGTCAGGTACGTCTTCCCCTACGACCTGATGTCGGATGCTCACAGCGTGTTCGGTTGTTGCCGCCATTATCGCTCACCGCGCGGTGGAATGACAAGCGTGTGATTCCGTGCGCGTGTCGCGGGCGCCCGCGAGCGCCCGGGAGGTCAGCCGCGAAGCGCCAACGCGAACGGCAGCACGGCGGTCGCGCCCGCGCGGCGGAGCTCGCGCGCGGCGACGGTGAGCGTCCACCGACTGTCGGCGATGTCGTCGATGAGCAGCACCGGACCGGCGGGGAACTCGATCCCCGACGCATCGAATCGGTCCCACAGCCCGGCGAGTCGGTAGACGCTGTTGCCACCGGGCTCGCCGCTCGGGCCGCCGTTTCGAAGGGGCACCGTGCCGAGATAGGTGAGCCGCCCCGCGTCGGCGAGGGCGCGGGCCAGGGACTCGACGAGAAGCGGGCGCCGCCGTGACGGCACGGCGATCACGGAAGCGGGCCGCTCAGCCCAGTCCCAGTCGGCGAGCACCTTGATCGTCGCACCGCGAAGTGCCGGTGCGATCTCTGCGTCCGCGGCAGCGCCTTCGAAGAGCGTCCGCAGCGATCCTCCCCACCCGAGGTCGGTGAGACGCGCCAGCGCCCGGCCGGGCTCGGCCCGCTCGCCCGGGGGGATGTTGCCCTTGAGCGGAATGCCGAGACGATCCCCACCCGTGGGCCATTGAGCCCGGGGTTCGATCGGCACGCCGACTCGCTCGAGCGACGCGTCTGCGGACGCCGTCGCCCCCTCGGCGATGTCGGTGGGATACCAGGCTGCTGCGCAGTTGTCGCAGCGCCCGCAGGGCGCGGCGGTCTCATCGTCCAGCGTGCGCTGCAGGAACTCCATGCGGCATCCGCTCGTCGTCTCGTAGTCGAGCATGTGCTGCTGCTCGACCTGACGGGCCGCTGCGATGCGCTCGTAGCGCTCGGCGTCGTAGGCCCACGGCACACCGGTCGAGACCCACCCGCCGCGGACGCGTCGCACCGCGCCGTCGACGTCGAGCACCTTGAGCAGCAGTTCGAGCGGCGTGCGTCTGATGTCGACGAGCGCCTCGAGCGCGGGCGTGGACGTCGGCGCATCGCCGAGCTCGGCGATCACCCGCTCGGCACGCTCGCGGGTCGGCATCGACGCCGTGGCGAAGTACCGCCAGATGTCGGGGTCCTCGGGCCCGGGGAGCAGCAGGACGTCGGCGTTGTCGGTCGCGCGGCCGGCACGGCCGACCTGCTGGTAATACGCCACCGGTGACGACGGCGCGCCGATATGGACGACGAAGCCGAGATCGGGCTTGTCGAAGCCCATGCCGAGCGCGCTCGTCGCGACCAGCGCCTTCACCTGATTGCTCTTCAGCAGCGCCTCGGACTCTTCACGCTCGGCCGTATCGGTCTGCCCCGTGTACGCGCGCACGTCGTGGCCGGCCTCGCGCAGCAGCCGAGCGACATCCTGCGCGCCGCTCACCGTCAGGCTGTAGATGATCCCCGAGCCGGGCAGGTCGCCGAGGTGGGTGAGCAGCCACGCGAGTCTGGCGCGCGCATCGGGGAGGCGCAAGACGCCGAGTCGGAGCGAGGCCCGAGCGAGCGGACCGCGGATCGTGACGACCTCGACGGCGCCGGCATCGTCGGCCGCCAGCTGCTCGGCGATGTCGGTCACGACGCGGCTGTTGGCCGTGGCCGTCGTGGCAAGGATCGGCACGCCCGCCGGCATGCGTCGGATGAGCTCGCCCAGCCTGCGGTAGTCCGGCCGGAAATCGTGGCCCCAGTCGCTGATGCAGTGCGCCTCGTCGACGACGAGCATGCCCATGCGCTGCACGAGGGTCGGCAGCTGCTCGTCGCGGAACGCGGGGTTGTTCAGGCGCTCGGGCGACAGCAGCAGCACGTCGATGTCGTCGTCGTGCAGTCGCGCCAGCACGTCGGACCATTCGTGCGCGTTCGTCGAGTTGATCGCGACCGCGCGCACGCCCGCGCGCTCGGCCGCGGCGATCTGGTCGCGCATCAGGGCCAGGAGAGGCGAGACGAGCACCGTCGGCCCGGCACCGCGCCTGCGCAGCAGCAGCGTCGCCACGAAGTACACCGCGGACTTGCCCCACCCGGTGCGCTGCACCACCAGCGCGCGGCTGCGGTCGTCCACGAGCGCCGAGATCGCCTCGAACTGGCCGTCGTGGAAGTCTGCGTCATCGCGCCCGACGAGGGCGCGCAGCGTCTCGAGGGCCGCCGTGCGGGTGTCGCTGTCGATGCTCATCGTG